>JAOZSB010000426.1:617-3766 GCA_029939895.1 Desulfobacterales bacterium | reverse complement strand
TTAAATAGGGAAAAATTTTTCTAATGGAAAAATTTTGGTATTATATATTCCGCTAATGGCGGGGATTTATCGCATCAAAAGGCAAAAGTATGATATAAAAAATAAGGCCGTACCCAGTAGGTACGGCCTCATACTTCAGCCATCTGCTTAACGCTCAGGTTCCGTCCCCGGATTGCCTTATCCTTCAAGCAGACATTATTAAATTATCAAAAAAGTGTTGATATGTAAATCGGTATTATGTATTTTAACAAGTGGCTTGAAAAATCTTGCCACTTAAAATCAATTCTTAAAACCGACCATTTACACACTTTATTTTACAGACCCCTTAACCTGTACCCTTTTAACTGCGTTCGTCAGGATATCAAGAAAAAAATCGGTTCCTCCCTGAAGGGCACCCTCCAATTTTTTTCTTGACATCCTTCCTCTCTCCGTATTCTTTTTTGGGGTTAAGAAAAAATATTATTATTTCACAATCTAATTGCTTCAATATTTAGGCTATGTCCCTTTTTATACTCCTCATTAGTGTCCTTTCGGTAAGGCTGCGCAAAAGTAAAAAAGTTGACATAACATCTCAAGCCGGTCCTGTACAAAAAATTTGATTATGGGCAATGGGTGGCAAATATTGCTGTAGGAATGTGTCTCAAAATCAGTTGATTTGGGTTAGCTGGCGTTTCTCTGATTATCAGGGATTTATAACGATTTTTTCTGGATTGTTTCATCAAAATTCCACGGCAGCCATTTGCCGGGGTTCTGAAAAAGCTCAGATGAATGATGCTGCAGACTGGTCAGGTATTCGAAGGGATTCACTTCGTGCAAATTGCATGTATGGATCAGGCTCATAAACAAATCACCGATGTACGCCCCGTGTTCAGTTTTATAGAAAAGTGCGTTTTTCCGATGCAGGATCGACTGTTTCAGCATTTGCTCACAAAGGTTGTTGTCCAGTGGCGCATCCGGCACTTCCAAAAAACGGGTCAAATCTTCCCAGTGTTTGAGCATATAAGAAATTGCCTTACCCAAACTAGAATTTGGTTCTACTTCTTTATTGTCACGCTTTGCTTTCAGCCAGGTTTTCAGGGATTGCATCAATGGTCTGCTATGCGTCTTATGATATGCCAGTCTCTGGTTACTGGTCAGGCCCTGTTCTTTTGTTTCCTGTTCATGCTTATAGATCGATGCCAAGGTATCGATCACATGGTCACATTCCTCTGGGAAGTCATCCATAATATCGACAAAATTACGCCGGCCATGCACTAAACATTTGCATAATATCGTTTTAAAATCCCGGGGCAGATTGCGTGAGAGCGCATCGCACATCTGGATCGGCGGATCCTTTCTCGATTCTCGATGCTGTAGCACCTTCGCTAAATTTTCACCTGCATGGGAGCGACCGGTAAAAAACAGGGCGATTTTACCGACATCGCATTCAGACAAGATGCCGGAGGTAAACATCCCCTTACGTTTAGTCGTCTTGTCGGTTTCTTTTAACAGAGATAAAATTTTCATCGTGGTGTCGTCGTTGTACAGAACTTGCCCCTGGGCAGCCTGTCGGATCAGCTCCGTATAAACAGGATGGATCTTATCCGCTACCTTTTCGATGACTTCCCACTGTGTGGAAGGTGGCATCGGTACACCCAGGTGGGCTTGGAGCTTGCCCAAGCGATATAAAGGAACCCCGCTGCCGTATTTTAAAAGCGCCAGCATGGCTCCGGATTTGTCATCATATTTGTCATTGCCTACATGGTTCGGAGGCTGGGCCGTAAAAATCTGTCCACAAAGATTACAGCGCAGCCGCTGCAGTTCATATACCGTAGCTTGAAAGGGAGCACCGCCGGTTATCCGGACAATGCAGGCCGGTGGCTTTTCACCATACAGCTTGCCCCTTTCACAGGCAGGGCAATCATTACACGATTTCAAGGTTTGATGGGATATTTTGATCTTTTTGGCGCCTTTATAGGCAGATGCGCCATTTTTACCATGACCTTTTTTCTTTTGCTTTTTGGGAACCTTCTTTGGTGATCTACTGGTGCGCTTCTTGTTAGTTTTTTCAGTTTTACTCCCGAACAGCATTTTCAGCAGCCGTTTTATGGAAGCTGCTTTTTCATCGGAGAAAGAACTCAGGTAGGAGATGGTTTCTGCAAGTGCCTTGATCAGCTCGTAATCACCTTCCTGTAATTGGTTTAGCCTTACGCGTTCAAGCAGTTGATCAAGTTCTTTCTGCTTTATGTCGAGTGTTTTTGTCATACAAAGATACTGGCATATTCAAACCCTTATGTCTAGTTTTTTTTCCATAAAAGTACATTATTTTTTTTGGGGTTTCCGTTCCAGATCAGCAGTTGCAATTCATGTGCGGCTAATTGATGGCTTTCGTCATTCTCCTTCTTCGGCCACCAGCTAAACCGGCCCTTGCTGAGTCTTTTCTGGCAAAGCCAAAACCCCTGACCATCGTAAATCAATATTTTAAGTGCAGTACCTGGCTTGTTTCGGAAAACGAAAACAAATCCTGAGAAGGGGTCTTGTTTTAAAATGTTACGACATACACCTGCCAGGCCGTCAATGCCCTTGCGAAAATCAGTTGGTGTAACCGCTAACAGAATACGCATCTGTGGTGTAATCTGGATCATCGGCATCGTTCCCAAAAAGATGCGAGAAGACCAGGAATGTCAAGGGTGCTGCACCCTTTCAAGGAAATACGCATCCGTGTGCTTTTCTGATCATCAAGTTCAATAATGCATTCATTAGACGTTGAGGGCGCTTCACATGAAAGTTCAAGAAATTCCATTGGCGGCGGTGTTTTTAACAACTGTGGGCCATAATACTCTTCAACCTTTTCTTTCAGGGCCCTGTGGTTTAACCGCAATGATTTTGCCACGACATGAACGGAATGTTTTTTTGTAAGTGCTGCGGCTGATTCCCATAAGGATTCGGGTATTTGTTCACGGTGATTTTTTCGGGTCGAACGCCAGTGTTCGAATTTTTTACAAATGTCTGCAATAGAGTCCTGTCTTACCATCGAATGTTCCTCCTGTATTGTTTAGCCATCGATGGTAGCAGGTTAAAAAAAATTTTTCACGCAGGCCTACCGGAAGGACACCGAATTTTTTACAAATGTCTGCAATAGAGTCCTGTCTTACCATCGAATGTTCCTC
>JAOZSB010000426.1:0-517 GCA_029939895.1 Desulfobacterales bacterium | reverse complement strand
CATCGATGGTAGCAGGTTAAAAAAAATTTTTCACGCAGGCCTACCGGAAGGACACGATTTAACAGCATTTTTAGTAGTACCAGAGAATTTTTTAATTCTCATGATCCGCCCAGTTAGGGTGCATGAAAACAACGAGGAGGGAGTAATGAAAAGGGGCTATCCAAATTCAAGCATCTCATTCTGGGTAATGAGATTCGACATATTTATATAAATATTATTACTTCTTTTACTTCAATATCTTGCTTGGTAAACATTTCTTTTACTGAGTCTAAATATTTTTGTGACGGGTATGGCTGAAGAATGCCTACTATACTTTTAGTTCTTCCCTCATCATTATAAAGAATTTTAATTGCAGGGCCATGCCCAACTAATATTTTTACTACTGAAAATTGGTCCCATAAAACTCTTTTTGAATGTGTTTTAACACCTTGCTTATCATAATATATCGTTTTTGAGTTTATAACTGCGTATATAAGAAGATAGTCGACTAAAATAAAAAAAATGTAACATGTTGTAA
>JAOZSB010000425.1 GCA_029939895.1 Desulfobacterales bacterium | reverse complement strand
ACTAGTGCCCAAATCCAATTGAAATTATTCGATTTTTAACGGGACACTACTGGATTGCGATATTCTTTTTGTTGATGAAATAAATGATGTTGCCCTGATTAAAGCAAAAAATTTTAAAAGCACAGCCTGGGCAAACATAAGGTTAAATGGCTCCTCCATAAAGGGCGAGGACCTTGTTGCAATAGGCAACCCTGCAATTAACAATGAATTGAAGAATGCTTATGGCGCAACCGTAGGAGTTATCTCAAACCCGGAAATAAAAACACGTAACACAGTACGGATGGTAAACGATATAACCATAGCATCAGGCTCAAGCGGAGGGCCGCTTTTTTCAAGGAAGACCGGCGATATTGTTGGTGTAGTCACGCATGTCGGCAGTGCAGGGTTCAGTAAAAATGTTGCATCCTCCGGGTTCCTGTGTTTAGCCGCACCATCCCAGAGACTCCCAAAGTGGCTGGGATTGACATACTAAGGGCATCAATCCTTGAGAAGCTCCACCAGGTTGCTGTAGTCGTCTGTCCAGACAACCTCTTTTTCCGAAATATCATCGGGCCACGGGTCAGTATGGGCCAGAACCCTTGGGTGTTGCAGGAATTTTTGATTATTGGAAATAAGCACCCATGCAGAATATTTAACACCAATTGACCTGTCTGCACTTTCCCTGACAAACAGGGTGTCCCTCTTAAACATCTTTGCCATATTATAGACAAGGGGCTTCATATCAACATACATGTTGGTGACCTGAATGGCTAACACGCCGTCTTTTTTCAGATGCTTGAAATACAGCTCAAATGCTTCCCTGGTCAGCAGATGAACAGGTATGGCATCTCCGCTGAATGCATCAACAGCCAGGATGTCGTATTTTCTTGATCCCTGTTCCTTGAGTTCCCTTTCCAGGGCAATTCTGCCATCGCCAAGAACAACCTCAATACGCTTCCCGCCATCATTCAAGTAAGTAAAGTACCGCCTGGCAAGCCGTTCAACATCCGGGTCGATCTCGTAATATACAAATTTATCCTCTGGATTACAGTAGACTCCAATTGTGCCGGAACCCAGGCCAATGACCCCCATGTGCAACCCCTGGTTGTTGAGGCGTTTTGGGTGACGACGAATAGCCAGTCCAATACCGCTGTGAATCGAGAAATATGTGGTTGGTTCCCGCATCATTTCCGGGTTCTGCAACTGAATCCCGTGGTTTATCTGACCATGATACATTTTATACCGATGCAGGGAGTTGCCCCTGTCGCTTTCAATGATGCGGATTACTCCATAAAAATTTCGATTATTTTCCAATACTCCGCTTGAAAAAATATCTGTCAGTCTTGGAATTTTCATGCAGAAGTAAACTGATCCGCCCACCAGCAGAAATACTGCTCCTGCCACGGGAATCCACGCTGGAAACTTTGGTTTTGGAAGCCGTTGCAGTACAAATTCGGGAATATCAAAACCAGGCCTTCGTATAAAACTTGCGCCAGCCAGCAGCAGCGCAAGAATAAGCCCCAGGGGCCATTCCCAGAAGTCTGAAAAAATCCTTGGTGCTATAAAGGTGACAAAGCATCCTCCGATTGCACCGCCCGTGGAGACCATTAAATAGAAAAAAGTAATATGCTTTGCAGGCGGTTTCAGGCGCACCATTTCTCCGTGGCATACCATTACTGCTAAAAACAGACCCCCAAGGTAAATGAGAATCTGTTGTGTTAAGTCTGCATAAATGAAGCGATAATGCCCCTCCAGCATGGAAAAAACCACAGGAATTATCAGCACAAGTCCGGGAAGCCAGAACCAGCGCATGTACCAGCGGGGGCTGTCAAAGGCTATGATAAAAGTAATCAGATACAGGCTCAGAGGGAGTATCCAGAAAAAGGGTATAACCGCAACATCCTGGCAGATGAAGTTCGTAGCAGCCAGCAATAGAACAGAACCGCATGCTGAAAAAATAATCCAGAGAAGAGGATCAATCAGGCGCATTTCATCTTCCTCTGCCAGAACAGCATCTTCACTGCCGGAAAAGGATGGCGCGTTGGCAACGGATTTGTATATTGTAACCCCGGTCCACCCGCAGGTCAGGATAAAAACGCAGTAACCAGCAGACCAGAAAATCGTTTGAGTGTTCAGCCCCAGGTTTGGCTCTACAATAAAAGGGTATGTCAGCAAACCAAGGAGAGAACCAATGTTAGACAGTGAATAGAGGCGGTATGGTGATTTGTCCTGGTATTTTTGCCCAAACCACTGCTGCAAAAGCGGCCCAGTGGCAGAAACAAGAATGTATGGAATACCAACGGTGGAAAGCAGAAGAAAAATTATATCAAAGGCCGGAGAAAACACATCATCGGGCTTCAAGGCATCGCCGGGAGTAACCGGAAGAAACAGCAGGGACAAACAAAGCAGTATAAAGTGGACAATTACCTGCTTTTTGGTTTCCAGGTACCTGCTGATAAGGTGGGCGTATGAATACCCAATGAGCAGCCCGACCTGAAAAAATAACATGCAGGTACTCCAGACAGCCGGGCTTCCCCCAAACCAGGGAAGTATATAGCGGGCAATAATCGGTTGAACCTGGAACAATAGAAAGGCGCTGATGAAAATAGTAATTGCAAACTGCATAATACAAATATTCCCCTGAACCGTTATGTTTAATGGGCCAATGAGCCTCAAGATTCAGCAATGTAGCGTGTGTCAGCCATAAAAGCAATTGAATTCTGCTACTTATCCTCATAAAGACATCAAAATGAATAAAACCGTCAAGGTCGGGAAAGCATTTTTGTCATGTTCTTTTACTGCATTATTTTTTATTGACTTTTTTTGTTTGAATGTGTAAGGTGCTTAAATACTATGAAATATTTGGTGATTCTATGGGGCTGTTCTTCAAATTATGATTCTGCTCATGAGTAGGCTGCAAACATGCACATGGCGCTTTTTGTTAAACGATGTATAAAAAATTTTAATTTAACAGATTAATTATGGGCAGGAAGTAATATGAAAAAAATAATTCTCTTAATTGCTTTTCTTCTTTTTCCGATGACCCTGACTGCTCAGGACAGGGTGTATGTCGTGGGTGTTCAGTCCTTTAAGGAATACCTGCCATACTCACAATATCAAAACCATAACTATACTGGCTTTAATCGTGAGGTTTTGGATCTTTTTTCAAAACATGCCGGGATTACCCTGAAGTATGATGCAATGCCGATCAAGCGACTCTATGTTGCTTTTTTAAAGAAACGGGTCGACTTTAAATATCCTGATAACCCGTACTGGCAATCCAAAGAGAAAAAAGGCCTGGGAGTCACCTATAGCAAGCCAGTCGTGGGATACATTGACGGCATGATGGTTGCCAGAGACAATCTGGGCGCAGGCATTGAAAAAATAAAAAAAGTTGCCATTCCTGCGGGTTTTACGGCCTTTGGATATTCTGATAAAATCGCATCTGGCGAAATTGTATTTACAGAGGTTTTCAATTACAGGAACCTGCTCAACCGTGTAATACTCAAGCGAGCAGATGGTGTTTACTCAAATATCATTGTATCACAATACTACCTGCGGGAGGTGCTGAAAACACCCAATGCCCTGGTATTCGACCCTTCCCTGCCCCACAAAAAAAGCACTCGTCACCTGTCCACAATCATGCACCCGGATATTATAAAACACTTTGATGCTTTTCTGGTTGAACAAAAAGAAGCTGTTAACCTGCTCAGGAAAAAATATCATCTGGAAATTGAATAAGAACTTACAACAGTAGTGTCCCGTTTAACTTTTTAGAATAGCACCCAACGTGCTGTAATT
>JAOZSB010000424.1 GCA_029939895.1 Desulfobacterales bacterium | reverse complement strand
ATTAATTAAATTGCAAGTTGACTATTTTTCAAAAATATGAGATTATAATTATTCAATTTAAAATTTTGGGAAATGTATTTTGCTACAAATATGTGCTGTTAAGCTTTTTTTTAGTGGCAAAATCATTATTTGTAAGCATTTTTTACATCAGCAACAAGACCATGGGTTATAAAAAAACATTAACAACACTTTACAATAAATCACGGAAACCATGATATGACTGTTATAAGAAATAAATTTGATTTCGAAATAGGATATTTAATTAAAAGTCCCTGTAGAGAATGTGAAAGGTTAGAGGATATCCCAGAGTGTGTGGATGATTGCGAGATAATCGACAATATCCAAAGTACTCTTGTGGGTGCTGTGTCAAGCTCAAAAAGCCATGCAACAGCCGAATCATTCACTGTTTCAATGCAGGACTCAAAAAAGTAATTGCTTAAATATATCTCTTTTTGGAATCAATACGAATTATTTTAGATTTTTTTTTAATTGGGCACTAAATATTGACCTGATCATGACTTGTTAAGACCATTTGCCATGACCATTATTGTTAAGCAACCCTTTACAAACCAATACACCCAGCGTTGAAATGACTCTAAAAACAGAAAATCTAACAGCGGAAAGCAGCACAGCGGGCAAAGAGGGTACTCCTGACACTGCGTCATGTACCATTGAAGCGACCCCCAACGAAACAGGCAGCTTCCTCCTCAAAATTGCAGGCAGGGTTGATATCACTACCTCTACAGCACTGATCCGTGAGATATCCTCGAAAATTAAACCAAAAAAAACAACCTCCATAACCGTGGATCTATCTGATATTCAATACTTTGATGACTTTGGCGCACTTGTGCTGATTGAAATCAAACATTTACTTATAAAAAACCCAAACAGCACCATTTCATTAGTAAATGTACCACAAAAAGTTGAAGAGATTCTCGCACTGATTGATTATGACGGATTTGACACATACACTCAGTTAGACAGCAGAAATGGAGATACATTCATCGCCAGGGTCGGTGACTCAGCTATTGAGGTGCTTTTAGATATTCGATTTTTCGTCTCTTACATGGGCAGTGTGATCATGGCCTTTCTCCATGTTTTCACCCATCCCAGGAGCCTCAGAGTTGGCGATGTAGTTACCTGTATGGAAAAAACCGGTGTTAACGCTCTGCCAATCGTTGGGCTGATCAGCTTTCTTCTGGGTGCAATCATGGCCTTTATGTCATCCATGCAGCTTCAGCAATTCGGTGCGAATATTTATGTGGCCTCACTGGTGTCCCTTGCCATGGTTTCTGAGCTTGGCCCTATTATGACAGCCATAATTGTTTCCGGCAGGTCGGGGAGTGCATTTGCAGCGGAGATCGCCACCATGAAAATTTCCGAAGAAGTTGACGCACTTTTTACAATGGGTTATTCACCAACGGTTTTTCTTACTGTACCAAAAATAGTCGCCACTATAATTGTCGTTCCTTTACTGACGCTTTTTTCTGATATTTTTGCCGTTGCTGGCGGGCTTTTTGTTGGTGTTGGAATATTAGACCTTACACCTGGTGCATATATAAATCAAACCCTTAAAACACTGACTCTGTTTGAGGTGTCATGGGGACTTTCAAAAAGCGTTGCTTTTGCTTTCATAATCGCATGGATTGGCTGCCTTAAAGGTTTTCGAGCAAGAGGCGGCCCGGCTTCTGTTGGAGAAGCTGCAACATCGGCTGTTGTTGGAAGTATTTTCTTTATAATACTGTTTGATTCACTTTTCGCTATTATGCGGAGTAGCTGGTAGCATGAATACAATTAATAAAACTCCGATTATCTCTGTAAAAAACCTGGTTGCAAAATACGGAGAGGTCACGATCCTTAACAACCTTACCTTTGATGTGAATCATGGAGATATTTTTGTTATTCTGGGAACCAGCGGGTGCGGAAAAAGTACTCTCATGCGGCATATGGTGGGCCTGAACCAGGTTTTTTCCGGCAACATAGAAATTGATGGGATTGATATTACAACCTGTAATTCTGCTGATTTTGAAATTGCTTCAAAAAATTACGGTATACTCTTTCAGGGAAGTGCATTATTCGGCTCAATGACCCTGGCGGAAAACGTGGCTTTACCCTTGAAGGACTTTACAGATCTGCCAAGCCATGCAATTGACAGCATTGTAAAGATGAAGCTCCATATGGTGGGTCTTTCCGGGTTTGAAAACCACCTCCCGTCTGAAATAAGCGGGGGCATGAAAAAAAGAGCCGGACTCGCCAGGGCCTTGGCCCTGAACCCTAAAATACTGTTTCTTGATGAGCCATCAGCAGGACTCGACCCGGTTATATCTGCCGGTTTGGATGAGCTTATCCTTCAAATAAATAAAAGCATCGGCACGACTCTGGTGATCGTGACCCATGAATTAGAAAGCATTTTTACTGTAGCTTCACGAGCGATTATGCTCGATAAAGTGTCAAAGGGCATTATAGCAGAAGGACATCCCAAAAGACTAAAGGAGGAGTCGTCACTGCCTGCTGTCCAAAATTTTTTCAACCGGAGGGCTGAATAAGGTTGTTTGCCTTTGAACATGTTCACCCTTTATTTATCAACGCATAGCGCCCATTGTAATTTAAGACAATTTTTTTTTGATTGTTCAATGAATACGACAATATTTTTTGCAACTGGAGTTTAGTGCATAACCAGAAAAGGGCATAAGATGGCTTCATTACGAACAAAATTTAGTGTTGGTCTTTTTACAATAATTGGTTTTACAATTGCAACAATCGGGATTATCTGGCTCGGTATGTCCAACCGCTTTGAAAAGGGTTCATTCTATGTGGCCTACTTTGATGAATCTGTACAGGGCCTGGATCGAGACTCTGCTGTCAAGTACAGAGGTGTCTCCATTGGTCGCGTTGTCAGCGTGAAAGTGGCTCCTGACTCCAAACTCATTGAGGTGCTTTTAAAGATCGAATCAGACATGAAGTTATACGAAGAAGGCATTGTCGCAACCCTCAAATCCGTTGGCATTACCGGGATTATGTTTATTGAGATTGACCGCAAGCCCCACACGGCCCCGGACCTTTCCCCAAAAATATCATTTAAGACCAGGCACCCGGTTGTCGCCACAACACCCTCTGGCATCAAACAGTTTATAAAGGGGGTTGATGATATTTTTAAAATTCTTACGGAAATGGATCTCGTTGGCATTGCTTCCAGAATTAGAACCACCCTCGACAGGGTCGATACAACCCTTCAACAGGCCAATGTTGGCGAAGTTTCCAGCGACTTAAGGGTTGCGATTAAAAGAATTGACGGCATCCTGGCCAGGGACAAATGGGATAATGCTCTTGATTCCTTTGCAAAATTTTCAAAAACTGCAAACACCACCGTTTCAAATCTTGATGAAACTGTCACTGGCCTTAACAGGATTATCAATGATAACAAAGGCGAGCTAAATAATGCCCTGACAAGCCTGAACAAGACCATAAACGAAGCCACCGAAGTCCTTAACAGCGGCACAGGTCTTTTAAACGGCGCAGACAGCAAGCTTGCAACTATTGAATCCCACTTGCTGGTGACGCTGCAAAACCTGGAAAAATCGAGTGAAAACCTGACAAGACTGCTGGAGGAAATTTCCGACCAACCCTCCAGGCTTATGTTTGGAGAACCGCCAGAGTCCAGGAAGATTGAGGACAGCGGTAAACCATTTGAACAAGCTCCATAGACTTGAAATAGCATAAAATGGAACGATTTACTTAATATGATAAATCAGTAGTGTCCCGTTTAACTTTTTAGAATAGC
>JAOZSB010000423.1 GCA_029939895.1 Desulfobacterales bacterium | reverse complement strand
ATACCAATTATAAACAAAAAGCATTTTTCGTGTTGATTAATCATATTAAATAAATTAAGTGATATTAGCTTAAAAATTGTATCTTATTAATATATTTGAAATACAGGAGACAAAAATATGCCTAAACGTGATGATATTCAAAAGGTAATGATTATAGGATCCGGGCCAATCATAATAGGCCAGGCCTGCGAATTTGATTATTCAGGAACTCAGGCCTGCAAAGCCCTTCGAGGTCTTGGTTATAAAATTGTACTTGTAAATTCCAATCCTGCCACAATAATGACCGATCCAGGAACGGCCGATACAACGTATATTGAGCCACTTAACATCAAAACGCTCACAAAAATCATTAAAAAAGAACGTCCCGATGCTCTCCTGCCTAACCTGGGAGGCCAGACTGGTCTAAATCTTTCATCTGAGCTTCACAGGCTCGGTATTCTCGAAGAATACAATGTAAAAATTATCGGAGTAAACATTGATGCCATCAAGCGGGGTGAAGACCGTACTGAATTTAAAAAAACCATGGACAGGCTTGGGATCGAAATGGCAAGAAGCCAGACTGTGGACAATGTTGAAGACGCTGAGAGGGTTGCTGAGGAGATAGGGTACCCTGTTGTAATAAGGCCGGCTTACACAATGGGCGGTACTGGCGGCGGATTCGTATATAATGTTGAAGAGCTTCGCACAATAACGACCCGCGGTCTTTCTGCAAGTCTTGTTAATCAGGTTCTGGTTGAAGAATCAGTTCTCGGATGGGAGGAGCTTGAACTTGAAGTTGTAAGGGATGCAAAAAATCAAAAAATTACCGTTTGTTTTATTGAAAATGTTGATGCAATGGGCGTGCATACCGGTGATTCCTATTGCACTGCTCCCATGCTGACAATATCTCCAGAACTTCAGGAACGCCTGCAAAAATATTCCTATGACATAGTTGAAGCAATAGAAGTTATTGGCGGTACAAATGTGCAGTTTGCTCATGACCCTGAAACAGGACGGGTTGTTGTAATTGAAATTAACCCAAGAACATCACGATCATCAGCACTTGCCTCAAAGGCAACAGGCTTTCCCATAGCACTGGTTTCATCCCTTCTGGCCGGAGGTCTCACCATGGATGAGATCCCTTACTGGAGAGACGGGACACTTGAAAAATATACACCATCAGGGGATTATGTGGTTGTAAAATTTGCAAAATGGGCCTTTGAAAAATTCGAAGGTGTTGAAGATGAACTTGGTACCCAGATGCGGGCGGTGGGCGAAGTAATGAGCATTGGCAAGAACTATAAAGAATCATTTCAAAAAGCAATCCGCTCTCTTGAAAATGGTCGCCACGGGCTTGGATTTGCTAAGGATTTTAATGAAAAAAATATTAAAGAATTACTAAGACTTGTAAGCAAGCCCACAAGTGAACGGCAATTTATAATGTATGAAGCCCTGCGCAAAGGGGCCACAATTGCAGAACTCCATGAACTGACTCATATTAAAGCATGGTTTATTGAACAGATGAAGGAGCTTGTTGAACTCGAAGAAGAAATACTTAAAAACAAAGGTAGTCTGCCTTCTGACGAACTTTTTATTAAAGCAAAAAAAGACGGCTTTGCCGATAAATATCTTTCAAAAATCCTGGATGTTCCTGAAACTACTGTAAGGGAAAAACGTCTTTCCTTGGGCCTTGGTGAGGCATGGGAGCCAGTTCCTGTTAGTGGTGTAGAAAATGCTGCTTATTATTTCTCCACTTATAATGCTCCTGATAAGGTCAGTGTTACTGATAATAAAAAAATTCTTGTGCTTGGTGGCGGGCCTAATAGAATAGGTCAGGGTATTGAATTTGATTACTGCTGTGTTCATGCGGCTTTTGCCATAAGAGATGAAGAGCTTGAGTCCATCATGATAAACTGCAACCCGGAAACTGTGTCAACCGATTATGACACTTCCGACAAGCTATATTTTGAACCTCTTACAGTTGAAGATGTTTTAAGTATTTATGAAAAGGAAAAACCATATGGTGCCATAGTTCAGTTTGGCGGCCAGACCCCTCTTAATATTGCAAAAGAACTGGAGCAGGCAGGGGTTAATATCCTTGGAACCTCACCAGATACAATTGACCTTGCTGAAGATCGGGATCGTTTTAGAAAAATTATGCAAAAGCTTGGGATTCCTCAGGCTGAATCAGGAATGGCCAGTACGCTTGATGAGGCTGTTCAGATTGCAGATAGAATTGGATATCCTGTCATGGTACGCCCTTCATATGTATTGGGCGGGCGGGCAATGGAAATAGTGCTTGATGAAGAAATGCTGAAACAATACATGATGGCTGCTGTGGATGTGTCTCCAGACAGACCTGTGTTAATTGATAAATTTCTTGAGGATGCCATTGAGGCAGAAGCTGATGCCATCTCTGACGGAACAGATGCATTTGTTCCCGCTGTTATGGAACATATAGAACTTGCCGGAGTACATTCGGGAGATTCAGCATGCGTTCTTCCCCCAGTGTCAATACCTGAAAAACATATCAACACAATAACCGAATATACTGCAAAAATCGCAGTAGAACTTAATGTAGTCGGTTTGATGAATATTCAGTATGCAATTTGTGATGATATTGTTTACATCCTTGAAGCCAATCCCAGAGCGTCAAGGACTGTGCCTATTGTTTCCAAGGTCTGCAACATACCCATGGCCAGATATGCTGCCCAGATTATGCTTGGGAAAAAACTTGTCGATCTTAACCTCAGAGCAAAGACTATTCCTCACTTTGGAGTTAAAGAGTCTGTTTTTCCCTTTAACATGTTTCCTGAGGTTGATCCTCTTCTGGGACCTGAAATGCGTTCAACCGGAGAGGTACTTGGAATGGCGCAAAATTACGGTTATGCCTTTTATAAGGCACAATCAGCAACCCAGACACCTCTTCCCAAAGAAGGTACTGTATTGATTACAGTTGCAGACAGAGACAAGAAACAGGCCCTTGAAGCTGCAAGGCTTTTTAATGACATGGGATTTAAAATCCTTTCAACAAAAGGTACCGGCAAATACCTTGAAGAAAACGGGATAAAATCCGAAGTTGTAAAAAAATACGGATTTGGAAGACCTGACATTATTGATGCAATCAAAAACGAAGATGTTCAACTTGTTGTCAATACACCCAGTGGGAAAAAAAGCAAGATGGATGATTCATATATTAGAAAAACAGCTATCCAGTATAAAGTCCCATATATTACAACAATCACCGCTTCTATGGCAGCCGCAAGAGGTATTGCCGCCAGGAAGAGAGGAATAGAAGGCATCAGGTCGCTTCAAGAATATCATGAAGATATTCGCTAAAAAACATTTAGCATTTGAGTAAACTTCAGCACCGTTTCAATTTGTCCTTCTGAAAGTATGCGGGCAGATTGAAGCGGTGTTTTTAGTTTTAAACCTCAATATCAAATTAAAGGTCACATCATTATTGAAAGAACAATGTGATGCTTTTACCGTATGCTTTAAAAGGCAAAGATTTCATTTTTTAACTGGAACTTGATTGCTCTCTTTTGTGGTGGCTAAGCCTGAAGGTTCAGACTACAGCTCTTAAAGAACTATCAATATCCTTTTTCTAAAATCTCAAGCCCGCTTAAAGCATTTGGATTATTTTTTTTAACTTTAAGAATTCCTCTGAAATACTTTATTGCCTGGCTTTTATTTTTCATCTTTAGATATGACCACGCAACACCCGACTGCATGTCTAAATCTCCTGGATATATCGTAACGTCAACCTAAAAATGACCCCCAACGACAATGCAAATTTGACCCACC
>JAOZSB010000422.1 GCA_029939895.1 Desulfobacterales bacterium | reverse complement strand
AATACCAATATATTTTTTAGTTTGGCATTCTTGATACTCTTATCAATATACTCCAGATCGAATGTTTTGGCTGGCATGTCAGCAAGTTTCAGATTTAATTTATACATTCCAGATTTCATTCTGGATTTCAAGTCATCACTCAGTTCAATTTTTTGATAAACTGAATGCAGAACATCATTTTTATGAACAGACCGCTGGAGCACCTCCCCATTTGAAGTTGTGAGTTCCCACTGGGGGTTGCTTTCCGCACCAACAAGCCCGCAGAGTAAAGACAATTCTTTATCTGATTTATAAATTTTTTCAATATTCGGATATAAGCCAAACCAGATCGTATCTACTGCAACCGGGGAAACTGCCAATACTTTATGATTCAATGTGGTTAACTTTGGCCCACATGCCGAGAAACCGAAAGCCATGATGATAATGGCTAGTGCCATAAATGATTTATTTTTGTACATTACTATTTCCTTTTATTTCCTCTTTAATTGTATCTTTTTAGCATTGATTTTCTATGCAAAACCCACGATAATTCAATGGATATTAGAAAAATACTAATTAAAATTTATTATTCCAATTGTCAACCCACAATTATTGCATCCCGGGACAACTTCCATGCATATTATTAAGACCCTATGACGGAACCCACATACAAATTAATGAGAAGTTAAATGAGATATTAAAAGAGGTGATGTTGAGGAAAAAAAGATGCAATCAATCAAATTGAAATGATATGAACCGGATATGGTAAAAAATGGTTATGGTAAAAACTTTTTTTCAGGCAATAAAAAAATACCCTTGTATTATTCCATTTCAACATAAACTATTTTGACGCGGCCCAGGTAATCTTTGAGTTCACCAATGAGCGTTTTGACGGCCCCCTTGTCGCCAGCCGTTGCAGCATCTTCTAAGTCGGAGCCAATTTCTGATATTCTGTCAAAGCCATACCCTCCGCCTGCACCTTTGAGGTTGTGGCCCAGGTTTAGTATCATTTCTAAATCGCCGAATACCAAAAATTTTTTCAAGGACTTGATGTCAGCATAAAGGTCCTCAAAAAAATCCGGGATCAGGTCTTCTAATTCTTCGTCAATGTGTGCTACAATTTGTTTATCTTCTGTGCCGCCCATAACAATCTCTACCTGAGTCATAAAATGAAGGACAAGTTTCCAAAGCAATTTGGCAAATTGTTTAAATAATACACTTAATTGCCACCCACGTCAAGGTTGCTTTTTGTTAAATTTGTTATATTTTTTTGGACTAAACTTAAATTTTAGAAGTATTATGCGCGAATTTCTTTTTGCACATAAAAAAAAGCTATCAAATTCCATATATAACTCACCCTGCCACAACTTTTTTTATGTAGATTTTTTTGGCCCCGATCCAGGCCCCCTGTGCCATCAAGAGCATCTTTTGACTGCCAAACGCCTGTTTATACATAATATAACGCAAATTGTCATTTTTTCTTGCAATAATCACAAACCCGTGCTAATTCTTTTTTCTTATAGTTTTTTCTGGAACTATTTTTTTGTTTAAATATTTGTAAAAGAAACAAAAAATATTAATATCGGGCGACCCGATACAAATTAAAACAGGAGGAATACCAAATGCCTTACGATGCAGTGAAGATGCAGGACTGGCAGATTTCCGAAGAAGCGGAAAAAAACATGCCAACCCCCGATGAATGGCAGGAGAAGCTCGGCCTTACAAAGGAAGAAGTTCTTTCAATGGGCAGACTTTCAAAGCTCGATTTTCTTAAGATCATAGACCGTCTTGAGAGCAAGCCTGATGGTAAGTACATTGAAGTTACCGCGATCACACCGACTCCCCTTGGAGAAGGCAAAAGCACAACTTCAGTTGGCCTTATGGAAGGTCTTGGCAAAAGAGGCAAGAACGTTGGCGGCGCATTAAGACAGCCTTCTGGCGGCCCGACAATGAATGTTAAGGGAACTGCAGCAGGCGGCGGAAACGCTCTGCTTATTCCCATGACTGAGTTCTCTCTTGGCCTTACCGGCGACATCAACGACATCATGAACGCCCATAACCTTGCTATGGTAGCCATGACAGCTCGTATGCAGCACGAAAGAAATTATACCGATGAGCAGCTTCAGAGACTTTCCGGTATGAGAAGGCTTGACATTGATCCTACAAGAGTTGAGTTTGGCTGGATCATCGATTACTGCTGCCAGGCCCTTAGAAACATCATTATTGGTATTGGTGGACGTACAGATGGTTACACAATGGAGTCCAAGTTCGGTATTGCTGTAAGTTCAGAATTGATGGCCATGCTGGCTGTTATTACAGACCTTGCTGACCTTAGAAAACGTATGGATGAAATCACACTGGCCTTTGACAAGACCGGCAAGCCCGTTACAACTGGCGACCTGGAAGTTGGTGGCGCAATGACCGCATTCATGAGAAACACCATCAACCCGACCCTTATGAGCACTGCTGAATATCAGCCATGCCTCGTTCACGCAGGCCCCTTCGCTAACATCGCTGTTGGACAATCCTCCATCATCGCTGACCGTGTTGGACTCAAACTTTTTGATTATCATGTAACCGAGTCCGGGTTTGCAGCAGACATCGGCTTTGAGAAATTCTGGAATGTAAAGTGCCGCGCAAGTGGACTCAAGCCTCACGTTTCCGTACTTACAACCACAATCCGCGCCCTCAAAATGCACGGTGGCGGCCCAAGGGTAGTTCCTGGAATCGGTCTGGCAGACGAGTACACCAAGGAGAACCTCGGACTTCTTGAAAGTGGTCTCCCGAACATGATTCACCACATCAAAACAATCAGAAAATCCGGCATGAACCCGGTTGTTTGTGTAAACTGTTTCCATACAGACACAGACGCTGAAGTTGCCATGGTTAGAAAAGCTGCCGAAGCAGCCGGCGCACGTTGTGCCAGGTCTGACCACTGGGAAAAGGGCGGCGAAGGCGCATTAGAGCTTGCTGACGCTGTTATTGATGCTTGTGAAGAAGAGTCCGAATTCAAGTTCCTGTATCCTCTGGAGACCAAGCTCCGTGATCGTGTTGACCTGATTGCCAAGGAAGTTTACGGCGCAGACGGCACATCCTGGACACCAGAAGCAGAAGCAAAAGCCAAGATGCTTGAGAATGATCCACAGTATGATGATTACTCAACCATGATGGTTAAGACTCATCTCAGCCTTACCCACGACCCAGTCCGCAAGGGCGTACCCACAGGCTGGACACTCCCGATACGCGACGTTCTAATCTATTCCGGAGCCAAGTTCCTCTGCCCATGCGCAGGAACAATCAGCCTCATGCCTGGAACAGGTTCTAACCCAGCCCTCAGGAGAATCGACATTGATACAAAAACAGGCAAGGTAAGCGGCCTGTTCTAGCAGTATTTAAAACGCAAAAGCGTTCTATATTTAAAGCCGCAGCCCTTTCGGGTTGCGGCTTTTTCTATTTGGTCGGTGTGCCAGAATGAAACTCACTGCGTGGGGGCAGGTATGTGTTTTGTGCATTCCTGGTATTTTGATTTTCCGCATAATCAGCCAAGTTGGTTCAAAATCGCTTTGCAGCACCCCATGTCAAGAGTTTTTATAATCACAATTTGTTCCCTTTTCTTCTGTTTTTTGTCCCTTTTCTTCAAGCACCAAAAACCCATGATACTGTATGTCCAGGTATAACGAAAAAGGCTTGAACCAAACAAGCACCTTGTAAAAAAGAAGTAAATAAACCTAAAAAAATTTAATCTTTTAAGGAGAAAAAAACAATGCCAACAATACATCCCTACATGATGAAGTATGTTAAAACACAGAAAC
>JAOZSB010000090.1 GCA_029939895.1 Desulfobacterales bacterium | reverse complement strand
ACTTTTGCACAAAATTTGTCAGAAACAAAGTTAAAAGCAAGCCTTGTGCAGGAATTTTTATTAGCTTAACTCCTTTGATCTTTTTGCTGCTGCAAATACTGCATCAATGATGCTGTCCTTTACCTGCGCTTCTTCCATTACCTTGAGGGCTGCCTCGGTTGTTCCGCCCGGTGATGTCACTTTTTTTCGCAGGACATCGGCTGCCTCACCAGTTTCCTCCAGAAGCTTAACTGCTCCATTAAAAGTCCTGGTTGCAAGAAAAACAGCATCCTTTGGATCAAGTCCCAGCTTGATGCCGGCATCTATCATGGACTCTGCAAAATAAAAAACATAGGCAGGCCCGGAACCGGAAACAGCAGTCACAGCATCAAGGCTTGCTTCATCAAAAACAATAACATCGCCCATGGACTTGAGTATATTCTCTGCGGTTGCAATATCAAACTCATCTGCATTTTCATTTGAAGCCATGCCCGACATTCCGCTTAAAACCAGGGCCGGGGTATTGGGCATGACCCGGATTATGGGGAGCATTGCCCTGGATGCTTCGTCTAATTGCGTGTAAAGAATATCTTCCAGTTTTTGAATGGTTATACCCGCTGCAATGGAAATTACGAGTTTTCGTTCCTTTATGCTGAAATCTTTTTTTGTAACAATCTCATTAAGTACATCTCTCATCTGCTGTGGCTTAACCGAAAGAACTATAATGCTGCACTGGTCAAAAAGCTCTGCATTGCTGCCAGTTCCTTTGATCTGGTATTTTTTTTCAAGGAATTTTATCCGATCCTCAGAAACATCACTTGCAAATATAATTTCCGATTTTGCAGAATCGGTTTTCAGCATTGCGCCTATTATGGCTTCTGCCATATTGCCTGCACCAATAAATCCAATATTAATATTAGGGGCATCCATTATATATCCTCCGCTTCACTGCCAGTCAAATACTGGTTAATGTTAAGTTGATTAAGGTCATAAGATAATTAGATTATTATATCAGTAAATGAAGCATAAGCAAAATATAAAGTTATTGCCAGTTATTATCATGCAAAAAATCAATTTGACAAATTGTGCGATCATAGGCGATATTTAAAAAAATAATTTTAAACATGTTAAAATTATTCTCATATAATCTGATAAGTTAAAATTAAGCACAAAACACACATTTTCAATATCAACTTTTAAAATAAGGATGAATTGGATGCTGAATAAAGAAAACCTTTCCATAGACGACCTTTTGAAGTCTGATAAAAATGAATTGGCGGAATTATTTGAAAATTGCCAACCCTTTGATGTGGCAGAGCTTTCAGGGCCATATGACGGGGTTGTGATAAATGGGAATTTATTGTTTAATCTCAAGGTGGGCAAGGCAATAACAAACAAGATCTGGCGTGGCAAGGTGTTCTATCCTGAAAATAAAATCGGGAAAAACATTCTTGCGCTTGGGTTTTTTAAGCTTGATATGTTCAAGTTCAAAACAGCAATGGAAAGCTCCATGGACTTTGAAGGCGATGTATTCACCCTGCGCTACAAATACAAGTCCAGCATAAACCCCTGGCCCGTAAAACCCATCAAAGACGAAATGAGAAAAATCCGGGACGACTTTTACATTGGAACCGGCAACATCAAGATTCTTGGCAAATATTTTCTGTTTGACTGGTATGTGCTGAAAAAATAAGCAGCTAATGGCTTTTTTTTGAGATGGCTTGAATGTGTTCTCTCTACTGATAAATGAGGCTGTAATAAAAAATTTGCAAACAATGAAGATTTTTTAGCTAATGCAATAGAATTTGATAAACTGAAATATCGATTTTATTGAGTCTTAGGTTTTAACATTTCAGGTTTTGTGTTAAAATGTTGTTAAAAGCGAACTTTTTTACATTCACTTACTAAAGGGGGGAATATGAAACAACGTGAAGCTGGCTTAATGGTGTCATTGCTCGGGATTTTATGTTTGATTATTTTCATTTTTAGCAACACTGCGCTCGCCTCAGAAAAAGTGATAGTCATTGGTGTTGAGCAGTTAGAATACTTCCCCCATTATTCCCATGATGGAGACCAGTACAAAGGATTTGCAGGTAAACTATTCAAGACTTTCGGGAAAAATAAGGGATATAAAATAGAATTTCGCATTTTACCCCTTAAACGCCTTTTGGGTGAATTCCTGAATGGAAATGTGGGTTTCAAATACCCTGACCATCCCTATTGGGGTGGAGATGCAAAAAAAGGTAAAGGTGTCTTATACAGTGAGCCAGTAGTCGGCTATATTGACGGTGTTATGGTATTGCCGCAAAACAAAGGGAAAGGCATAAATAATTTAAAGAAACTTGGCATTGTATTAGGGTTTACGCCCTGGGATTACAAAAAGAAAATTGATGCTGGTCAAATTAAAACAGATGCAACAAGAACATTCACTTCTTTGATGAAAAAAGGAATATCCGGGCGATTTGACGGTGCTTATGTGAATGTGGCAGTTGGCAGGTATCAGTTAAGTGAAGTACTGAAACAAAAAGATGCCCTGGTGTTTGATGCAGATTTACCCCACACCAAAGATTCCTATTACTTTTCTACAATCAAGTATCCAAAAATTCTTGCTGAATTCAATGACTTTTTGAGTTCTCAAAAAGAAACCGTGAATCAAATAAAGGCTGAATTCAAGATCGAATAAGCTTTGTGCAAATTAAAAATTTCATTATATTAACAGTTCCTTCAAAGAGCCTTAAACCAAAAGGGCGTTAATGGTGAAAAAAAGAAAAACAGGCCTGAAAGTGTTTTGGATCGGGTTATTTTGTTTGTTTATTTTAAACAACACAACGCTCGCTTCAGGAAAAAGCTTAGTCATTGGTGTTGAGGAGTTGGAATACTTCCCCCATTATTCAATTGATGGCGATCAATATAAGGGTTTTGCCAGCAAGCTATTCAACACCTTCGGGGCATATAAAGGATATAAAATAAAATTTTGCATTTTTCCCCCTAAACGTCTTCTGGTTGAATTTCTGGTCGGCAACCTGGGTTTCAAATATCCTGACCATCCTAATTGGCGTAAAGAAGCAAAAGAAGGCAGGAGAGTCATATACAGTGAGCCGATTGTCGGATACATTGACGGTGTTATGGTATTGCCTCAAAATAAAGGGAAAGGCATCAATAACCTAAAGACCCTTGGCATTGTATTGGGGTTTACGCCCTGGGTTTACAAAAAAAAGATTGATGCAGGCCTTATTAAAATTGATGCAACATACACATTAACATCCTTAATGAGAAAAGGAATAGCCGGGCGATTTGATGGTGCCTATGTGAATGTGGTAGTCGGCAGGTATCAGTTAAGTGAAATGCTGAAACAAAAAGATGCCCTGGTGTTTGATGCAGACTTACCGCACACCAAAGATTTCTATTACTTGTCTACAATCAAGTACCCAAAAATTCTTGCTGAATTCAATGATTTTTTGAGTTCTCAAAAAGAAACCGTGGATCAAATAAAAGCTGAATACAAGATTGAATAAGCCCGGTATATATTGGCCCTGGGTGTAAGGCCCAGGGTAGATTCCTGTCCCATATGGATTTAGCCCTTGCAGGGGTGATATATATCTAATGACACGGTCATTATAATAAACATCTGGGCATTGTGGATAACCGCATATGTTTATAATCCCAATTGAAAAAGGTAACCCCCTGAGAAATACTCCATATCTGGTTTATGGACTTATTGCCGTTAACATAATTGTATTTATCTACACCTTTTTTGTCCTGGATTTTGAATTGACAGTAGCGCAGTACGGTTTTACCCCATCCCATCCAGAAGTATTAACAAGCTTTACTTCCATGTTCATGCATGCTGGAATCCTGCATATTATTGGAAATATGTTTTTCATGTACATGTTTGGTGATAATGTCGAAGATGTATCAGGGATTCTGATTTTTCCTGTGGTATATGTTTTATGCGGATTAGGTGGCACTGGGTTGCATTATCTTTTGAATATGAACTCAGAGATACCCTGTGTAGGAGCATCCGGTGCCATATCCGGTCTTGTGGGTATGTATATGGTGCTTTTTCCAAATGCTCACGTTGATATTGTATTCTATCTGCGAACCTGGGTAATTGCTGAAATTCATGCAAAAGCCACGGGTGCTATTTTAGCCTGGTTTGGTATGCAGACTGTCCTTGGTTTAATATCATTTTTTGCCAATGATGTACCAATCTTCAGTATTGCATTCTGGGCACATGTTGGGGGGCTGCTTACAGGTTGTTTTCTTGGTTTTCTATTAAGGCTCATGGGCATTGAGGCCAAGCCGCCCCATAAAGTTGTTAAAATTGAAAGAAAAGAAGAAGGCGCATTTTGGTGTCCCCATTGCGGGAAACCAAATGAGTTTTTAAATTTTGGTAAATACCTGTGCGAAGACTGTGGAGCCAGATTTGTTTTTTCCAAAGAGGTTGAAAAAGAGTTGTGGTGATTTAGGATAATATTTTCAAAAATAAATCAATCAACACTTGCAGGCTTGATAGCATCCTTTCCGAATTTTTCAGTTATTTTATCCATTGTCCGGTCAAGGGTTTCCCATGTTTCATCCTTTGCCGTATCATCCTCAAACAGGCTTTTCTGCATGGGCGGGGCCTGGGTTACCAGGTTTGAAACGCCTGCTCCTATGAGCCGCACCTTGCTTTTCAGTTTATTGTTTTGAGCGTATTTTGCAAGCAGGGCTGCGCATTCCCGGTAGATTGACTCTGAGGACTGTACGGTTTTTTTCAGAGTTTCGCTTCGGGTTACAGACTTGAAATCAGAGTGCTTGATTTTGAGGGTTACGGTTTTTGCCCGCCTTTCAAGCTTGCGTAACTGCCTTGCAACGTCCACGGCCTGCGCAAGGAGCATTTTGTTTAAAAAATCCAGGTCATCGGTATCCTTGGAAAGTGTTCGTTCGCAGCTCACTGATTTTCGGGAATAGTCCGTGGTTATTGGTGTCTCGTCAATCCCTGCTGCAAGTTCCAGGAGCCTTTGGCCGAATTTGCCAAGGCGTTTTCGCACCATTTGTTCTGGGTAGTTTGCAACATCAGCCATTGTTTTTATGCCCAGAATATCAAGCTGGCGAAGCATTGTCTTGCCAACGCCTGGTATTTTGCCCACTGGCAGCGTGCTGATGAAGTTGTGCATTTCATCCTGTGCAATAAATGTCAGTCCGTCTGGTTTATCAAGGTCCGATGCAATTTTTGCAAGGAATCGCAGGGGGGCAACGCCAATGGAGCAGGTGAGTCCTGTCTGGGACTTCACCCTTGCTTTGATTTCTTCTGCCATTTTTTCAGGCGGCCCATAGAGCCGTTCCAGTCCGGCTCCGTCAATGTATGCTTCGTCAATGGAAACCTGTTCTATCAAGGGCGAGTATTCCCCCAGTATTTCCATAACCTGGTCGGATTTTTCCTTGTACCTGTGCATTCGAGGGTGCACGTATACACCGTCCGGGCATTTCTGTTTTGCCATAAACACTGGCATTGCAGAGTGTACCCCGAGTTTCCGGGCCTCGTAGCTGGCAGCCGAGACAACTCCACGGTTTGAAGTACCCCCGACTATAACGCATTTTCCCACAAGGTCAGGGTCATCAAGCTGTTCTACGGATGCATAAAAAGCGTCCATGTCAATATGAAGAATCATTTTTTTTAAAAAAATTGTCTCTTGTATTAAATAATACTAAAGATTTTACTGTAGTGTGTAAAAAACAAGGGGATACCTTAATAAAACAGGTGCTTTTTTTCTTGCTTTTTTCTTACAGTTTTGTATTTTGCCATTGCGAATTGCTAGTTTTGATTGATGGTCAAGTTATGGAAAATCAATTGATGCTTCTAAATTCAAGGATAAAAACATATGAGGATCATTATCAATGAAAACAATTGAAGATGTAACGCTACTGTTTGAGATTTCCAATGCTTTAAACGAGCATCTTGACCTTCAAAAATCATTATATACGGTTTTGGACTGCCTGTCTATAAATATGGGCATGAAAAGGGGGATGGTCGCGCTTCTAAATCCAATCAATAACGAGATAGCCATTGAGGTTGCCCACGGACTTTCCAGGGCAGCAATGGAAAAGGGGAAGTATAAGCTTGGCGAGGGTGTTACAGGTCAGGTTATCCAGACTGGCAAGGCGATTGCAATTCCGAAAATCAGCCAGGAACCTCTTTTTCTGGACAAGACCGTTTCCAGAAACGTCAATGAGGAGATGTCCTTCCTGTGTGTGCCTATCAAAAAAAATCAAAACGTTATTGGTGCCTTGAGTGTGGATAAACCCTATGAAGAAGATTATTCCCTGAGCAACGGTAAAAAGCTGCTGACCATTATTGCCACCATGATAGCCCGGCAGGTGATAAACCTTGAAAGTACACGCATTGAAAAGGAAAGGCTCAAGGCCGAGAACAAGCGGTTGCAGGAAGAGCTTGAAAACAAATACAGGATCACCAACATCATCGGCAACAGCAACAAGATGCGGGAAGTTTACCAGATGATTTCCCAGGTATCCAGGAGCAATGCAACCGTTATGATACGCGGTGAATCAGGAACCGGAAAGGAACTTGTCGCAAACTCGGTTCACTACAGCAGCCTGCGCGGAAATAATCCTTTTGTGAAAATCAACTGCGCTGCCCTGCCTGCAAACCTTATTGAGAGCGAGCTTTTTGGACATGAGAAAGGTGCGTTTACTGGTGCTATTAAGCTCAAGATCGGCAAGTTTGAGCTGGCAGATAAAGGTACAATTTTCCTTGATGAAATCGGTTCAATCGACATGGAAGTTCAAGCTAAACTGCTGAGGACGCTCCAGGAAAAGGAGTTTGAAAGGGTAGGGGGCAACAGAACCCGCAAGACCGATGTTCGGATTATCACAGCAACCAACAAAAACCTTGAGGATGCAGTTGAAAACGGAACATTCCGGGGAGATTTGTACTACAGGCTAAATGTGTTTCCGATTTTTTTGCCCCCCCTGCGTGAAAGGAAGACCGATATACTGCTTCTTGCTGATTATTTTTTGGAGAAAAACGCCAAGGAATACAACAAAGAAGTCGTAAGACTTTCCACTCCGGCAATCGACATGCTTATGTCCTACCACTGGCCCGGCAATGTCAGGGAGCTTGAAAACTGTATTGAACGGGCGGTTCTGCTATGCAGTGAGGGCGTAATCCACTCCTATCACCTGCCGCCATCCCTGCAAACCGGCTCTGAAACAGGAACTCTGCCAGCCCTGTCCCTTGAGGATGCAGCCGCCAACCTGGAAAGAGAAATGATAATTGACGCACTGAAAAACACAAACGGCAATGTAACAACTGCTGCCCAACTCCTTAAAACCACCGTAAGAAAGTTTTCCTATAAAGCCAAGCAATACAATGTAAACTATAAGGATTACAGGTAAATGTATTACTGCAATATTTCAGCGGTTGTGCTGATAACGCAGTAATGATGCATTGTTTCTGGAAGTAAAAAAAAATCCCCTTTGGAAGTAAATCCATATCCATTTCTTAAAAGAAGTCATTGTAATTTTATCCATTGCTATTGTAATGATTGATTTAATTTCAAAAAGTTACTTGAAATTTTTTTAAAAAAACTATATTATCAATAAAATTTTTAATTTCAAATATTGATACATACCTCAATAAAACAGATTCGCACCTGTTTTTTATTAAAACAAAAGTTACTCTTTTTATTAAATTGCATATTAGACAAGGAGTGTTGAGATGAGTGATTATTCTGAGATTAATGCAGAGAATTCGATTAGTACTTTTAAAAAGATGTTTCTTCTTATGATGGGATTTGGGTTAATGATGGGCATAATTTTCCCGATTTATGCCAATTTCTTTGTCGAATGGATTGACGGATTGCGAATTTGGTTCATAGCAGGGGCCATTCTTGCCGGGATGATTGTTGGTATCAGCAATTTTTTTATTGTCCGATTTACAATGCAAAAGCCATTGATATACCTTTGTGAAGCACTTGAAGATTTATCAAAAGGTGATGGTGATTTGACTGTGAAACTTGATGTTAAGGGCAATGACGAAATCGCCAGAATGACAAACAGCCTTAATATTTTTGTAAGTAAACTCCACAATACTATCTCAACTATTGCAGGAGATATTGAAGTATTAAATACTTCTTCAAGCGACCTGTCTTCCCACTCCAGCCAGATGGCCACTGGCATTGATACAATGTCTGCCAGGTCTGATGTTGTGGCAGCTTCTACCGATGACATGAGCTCCAATATGAACGTCATAGCAGGATCAATGGACGAGGCCGCCTCCAGCATAAATATGGTTGCAGAAGCATCGGATCAACTGCTTTCAACAATTAACGAGATTGGCACCAACACAGAAAACGCAAGAGTAATAACCGGCACCTCTGTAACACAGGCCCAGAACGTATCTAAAACAGTAGAAGACCTTGGCAGCGCAGCCCAGGAAATCAACAAGGTTTCCGAAGCCATCACAGAAATTTCCGAACAGACCAACCTTCTTGCATTAAATGCTACAATCGAGGCAGCAAGGGCAGGGGAGGCTGGCAAGGGGTTTGCCGTTGTTGCAAATGAAATAAAAGAACTTGCCAAACAAACCGCAGAAGCAACCCAGGTTATTAAAAAAGAAATTGACGAGATCCAGCAAAAAACAGATGAAACCGTAACAGAGATTGTAACCATAACCAAAGTTATCACCGAGATTGACGAAATCGTTTCAACCGTGGCAGCAGCAGTAGAAGAACAATCGGTAACAACCAGAGAAATTTCAGAAAATGTCTCAACAGCATCAAGAGGAATAGAGGAAATAAAAGGCAACGTAGAAAACAGCTCAAACGCAGCAAGCGGAATTGCCGAAGATATAAGCGAAGTAAACCAAACCACAGCAGAAATGTCAGAAAGCAGCAACCACGTAAGCCAAAGCGCAGGCAACCTCGCAAACCTGGCTGACAAACTGGCCGATCATGTCGGGGTATTTAAGATTTAGAAGTAATTGGTGAAGTACTTCTTTTTGATTCCTGCGGGTGAATTTTTTAGTGGATAAAATTGACTCAGTGGACATACTGACATCTTGATGTTTTGGATGTGGTGTCCACTGTGTCTTCCATTCTTCGCTGCAACCACGATGATAGACTTACTATCAAAAACAAATCCGGCTACACATCCTCTTTAGTTATCTCAAACCCATCCTCCATAAGCCTTTGCAGTGTTCCTGACATGCCTGATGTAAGTGGTGCGAGTGTTTCTTCCTTGAGAGCGGATATGAAAATCTGGTTGTGTGGTTCCTGGTTTTCGATCCTGATGCTGCTGAGTTCTTCATCGGTCAGCATGTCTGCTTTGTTCAGGACAAACAGAACGGGTATTTCGTCAAGGCCAAGGTCTGCAAGTATGGTTTCTACGGATTTCACATGCTGTTTAAAGGCCGGGTTGGAGATGTCTACAACGTGCAGGAGCAGGTCGGCTGATTCAAGCTCCTCAAGGGTTGCGGAGAATGCTCTGACAAGTTCCTTTGGCAGATCCCGGATAAAGCCTACTGTGTCGGTGATTATCACTTCAACCTCATCGGGAAACCTGAGCCTGCGGCTTGATGGGTCAAGGGTGGCAAAAAGTCTGTTGCCGGTGATGACCTGGCTTTTGGTCAGGGTGTTGAGGAGGGTTGATTTTCCAGCGTTGGTGTAACCAATTATGGAGATCATGGGCAGCCCTTTTTTATTTCGCTGGGATTTCTGGCGGACACGGTGCTGTTTTACTTTTTTTAAGGATTTTTCAAGTTTTGTAATCCTGTCCCTTACCCGTCGTCTGCCGATTTCCAGCTTTGTTTCACCAGGCCCTCTGCCGCCAATGCCGCCTGTCAGCCTGGACATTGCAGTATTTTTATACATGAGCCGGGGAAGTAAATACTTTAGCTGTGCAAGTTCAACCTGTAGCTTGCCCTCACTTGATTTGGCGCGCCTGGAGAAGATGTCGAGGATGAGTTGAGTGCGGTCAATAACCTTGTATTCTGTGGCATCGGTAATCGAGCGAGTCTGTGACGGGTTAAGTTCCTGGTCAAAGACAATGAGGGTGGCGTGTTTTTGCAAAGCCATAATCATAATATCGTTGAGCTTGCCCCTGCCCAGAAGGAATTTGGAATCAACTTTTTTTCTGTACTGAATAACAGTTCCTGCAATGTCAATGGAGCTTGACTGGGCAAGTTCTTCAAGCTCTGCCATGGACTCTCCATCCTTGTACTTTGATTTTGTAGTAACGCTGACCAGTAACGCCCGTTCCTCCTTGTTTGATGCCTTTAGCTGGCTTTCCTTTTGGGAAAGCTCCTCTTCTATGGATCTAACAATCTCAAGACATTCAATATCAAGCTGGTTTGGCCTGACAGGATCAAGTTTTTGATACGGCTCTCCATCACCGGGCATGACATGGGCAATAAAGACAGGCCCTGGCAGCCCGTTTTCCTTTACACTGATTGCAGCCATCAAATCAAAACGCAGCAGCGCAAGGTCGGTGAGGTCGTCCTTTGAAAGCTCCTCCCCTTTAAGGTGAGTATGCACACACCGCAGCCCCCGGAGCCGTCCAGGCCCGGGCCTGTAGTCGCTGCTGGTATCGGGAATCATGATTTCCTGATTATCGCCAACTATAACATGGGTAATCTTGCCCTGACGGTTAATCAAAAGCCCCACCTGCCGCCGAATTTCACGGGAGAGTTCCGTCATTTCCCGCGCAGCCTCTGGTGTAACCACATACTCAAAGGGAATTCTTCTTCTATAAAGTCTTTCAAGCCGCTTAATCTGGTTGGCCTTCAGGCCGGATGTATTGCCAAAAAGTTTGCTCATGCACCACGTCCATACATATTGCCCAGCACCTTTTCAGCCATGGCAATTGTTTCATCAATTTCTCTTTCAGCATGGGCCGCAGACACAAACGCCGCCTCAAACTGCGAAGGAGCAAGGTATACTCCCATTTCACGCATTCCAGTGTAGTACTTTGTAAAGATATTAAGATTACTTTTTTTAGCCTGCATAAAATCATTAACAGGCCCTTCACAAAAATACATTCCCAGCATGGAGCCGACCCGTGCAGCAGCAACCTTGATGCCTGCTGATGCAGCAGCATTTTCAAGCCCCTTTAAGAGCCGCTCAGATGTTTTGTCCAGGTTTTCATAGAACCCTGGTTTTTCAAGCTCCTTGAGTGTTGCAATGCCTGCTGCCATGGCAACGGGATTGCCGGAAAGGGTTCCTGCCTGGTAAACCGGGCCTTCGGGTGCAATTTTATTCATGTACTTCTTTTTTCCGCCATATGCACCAACAGGCATTCCACCGCCTATCACCTTGCCAAGACACGTTAGATCAGGCTCTATATCAAATACTTCCTGCGCACCGCCCAGTGCAACCCGAAATCCAGTCATTACTTCATCGCAAATTAAAAGGGTTCCGTATTTTTGCGAAACTTCCTTAAGAGCAGTTAAAAACTCCGGCAAAGGCTTGACCAGCCCCATGTTGCCCGCAACCGGCTCAAAAATAATACATGCAATGCTTTCACCATGCATCCGCATAACTTCCACCAGGGTTCCAGGGTCGTTATATGGAAGCGACAGCGTGTGCATTACAATAGATTGCGGTACACCAGGGCTTCCCGGAATACCAAGGCTTGCAACCCCGGAGCCAGCATCAACTAACAGGGAGTCTGAATGACCATGATAACACCCGTCAAACTTTATAATTGTTCCCCGGTTTGTAACGCCCCTGGCAAGGCGGATCGCGCTCATTGTCGCCTCTGTGCCGGAATTCACCATCCTGACCATCTCAATGGAAGGCACATCCTTTATAACCATTTCCGCAAGCTCAGTCTCAAGATCAGTGGGCGCACCAAAGCTTAACCCGCGCTTCATAACACTCTGTACAGCCTCAAGAACCGCAGGGTGCCTGTGACCTATTATCATAGGGCCCCATGACCCGACATAATCAATATACCTGTTCCCGTCTGCATCATAAAGATAGGCCCCATCAGCCTTGTCGATAAAAAGAGGGTCCGTCCCCACGGACTTGCACGCCCGCACTGGTGAGTTCACGCCCCCTGGAATTACTTTCCTAGCACTGCTGAAAAGCTCGTTTGATTTCTCTGTGTTCATTGCCAATGTCCTTTCTATTATGATGTTGTCTTATATTTTATTTTGAATGCCCAACACAACCCCTTTGCCCATTGCAGAGCAAAAACAAAATGTATGAAAAAAATCCTCGATTTGCAAATGAAATTATTTAACAAGGCCAGTTTACTTTCCAATACCTGCACACAAAAAAATGTATTGAAAAACCCAATGCTCCAACTGCTGTCATTGTAGCCCCCATGAAGCATGATTATCACATTTTGAATTGGTTGTCATAGTACCCATTTTACAGGTGTTTATGGCTTTAAGGATGTGCGATTGAAAAGGGGGAATGGTTGCCATAGTACCCATTTTACAGGTGTTTATGGCCTCACGCCTAAGGGGCATGACAAATAGTTAGGTTGCCATAGTACCCATTTTACAGGTGTTTATGGCATCTTCAACTTCATAGCAGATTTCGCATTTGGTTGCCATAGTACCCATTTTACAGGTGTTTATGGCTCCTTATGTGTTGACTCAAATGAACCGGGTGGTTGCCATAGTACCCATTTTACAGGTGTTTATGGCCACTAACTGTTATGTAAAATTTTACGGTACGGTTGCCATAGTACCCATTTTACAGGTGTTTATGGCATGTAGCCACATCCACTTGCGAATGTGCGCGGTTGCCATAGTACCCATTTTACAGGTGTTTATGGCGCATGTTGTTGTAACTCAATAAAATTAAAGAGCATATTGACAAATTTTGCCAAAAAAACGAGCGTGCCAGGCTAAAAAAATCCACTAAAAACTCCCTTTTTTTTCTCAAATACGAAAATTTTATTTCTTTTCTTTAATACCAAAAATTTTATTTACTTTTTTATATGTAAAATTGCATGGGGGTTTATGTGCATCATCTTTCATCTCAGCAAGCTTTAATATTTCCTTATGAAAAAAGTAATTTCTTATATCAATCAGCACTTTTCTATTTACATCTTGAAAATATTCAGGAAAAAACTCATTTATTTCTTGTATATTAGCACCAGTAATTAGCTCCCTGAAGCCTAAATAGGCTTTCTTGTTTGCTAAATTGATTAACTTAGAATTCCCAATTTTCATACATAAATCTTCTTCGCTTTTTTTTATTTTTTCAATCACATTTCTTTGCTGCCACCTGAATTTGCTTATATATTGTGAAAAATCAGAAATTTTCATTTCATCAGCATGTTCAAAATATTTAAAGTAAGCATCCAGAAGATCAATGTTATTTTTTACATACTGCTTATTGTAATCCTTTACTGTGTTGATTGCCAAAACATTATTTTCTTTGGTTCTGTGCTTAAAAGAAGCAGATATATCAATCTTTTTTTGGTCTGTTCCTTTTTTTAAATACTCACACAAAATATGGGTCAATAATATGTCAATATTATAATTAAACTCATCCCCAGGCTTTTGATACTCCTCTTTCCCGCCTTTTTTATGTTTTTCAAGTTTCTTTAATTCTGCTTTTGATGATTTTAATTGATACCTTAAAAGGTCGTTAAACAAGCCCTCAAAAAGTTCCTTTTCTCTATTCTGGCACAATGATTTGTCATTACCTTCAACTAAATATTGATAATTAAAGCCAAACAAAGCCCGGCAACTTTTTATTGTATTTTTCAGCCCATTATTATAGCCCTTTGTGCCTGTAATATTGGTTGTATTGTAAATCCGCCTTGAAAATGCTTTAAGCTCAGGGTCTTCCATTTGTTGAATCCTGTTTAGCTCCTTATCAATATATGCAGTTATCTGCTTTTTTATGCCAGCATACAAAACTTCCAGGTTATCACTGTTTTTAATGATGCTGCCAACATTTGTATCCTTCAATAATTCAAATGCAGCATCTTTACCATTGCCTGTATAATTTACCAACCCATCGAGTAAAGCATTATACCCCTTTACTTCATCAACTTTTTCATCGTTTAAAATCTGGATAGCACGAATTATTTTCCTTACTCCATCATAATTAAAATTTTCATTTTTGTTGAAGTAATAAGAAAAGGGTCTTTCCCAATCCTTTCTA
>JAOZSB010000421.1 GCA_029939895.1 Desulfobacterales bacterium | reverse complement strand
ATTAGGAGTAACAAAATGGCAATCATTACAATTTCAAGAGGAAGTTATACTTTTGGTATGGAGGTCGCAAAAAAAACAGCCGAGATGCTTGGCTACGAACATGTGAGCAGAGAGATTCTGCTTGAAGCATCTCAGTTCTTTAATGTGTCGGAAATGGAATTGATGCATTCTGTCCATGATGCCCCCAATATCCTTGAGAGGGTTACCCATGGCAGAGAAAAATACATATCCTATATTAGAGCTGCTTTGTTGACGCATGTAAAGAAAGATAATATAGTATATTTTGGTCATGCTGGTCACCTGTTGCTTCCGGATAGTCGCCATGTATTGAAGGTCAGGGTTATAGCGGATATGGAAGCCCGTATTGATTTTATTTGCAGGCAGGACGGTCTAACAAGAACCCAGGCCATCGCACGGATAGAAAAAGAAGATAAAAATCGCTCCCTTTGGACACAGTACCTGTATAAAGTTGATTTGTTTGACCCCTCAATTTATGATATTGTTATCAACATAAACAAGATGACCATAGATGATGCCAGTGAAGCGATATGTTCTTTGGCTCGATCTGAAACATATCACGTAACCGAGCAATCCCTGAAAGAGATTGAGGATATGGCAATTACCAGTCTGGTTGAAGTATCCCTTGAGGAGTTGTGCCATCCAGAGGTTACGACAAAAAACGGGATGGTTCATATCAAGGCCCGTACACACAAGATTAAAAAACACAGCTTTATGAACCAGAAGACCCAGGATACTTTCAAAAACAAAGTTAAAGCAGAGCTTGCTATAAAAATATCAGACATAGTCAAAAAAATTGATGGCGTAAAAGATGTTGTGTGCGACATAGATTCAAGCGGCTATGCATAACAGGCAAAAAAAAAGAACTCAGCCAATGCGAAAACAGATAAGTTTACGAAATAAAATTACCATTGCTTTTACACTTCTTATTTTGATCGGTGGATTGATTTGGGGTATTAGTGACTATCGCAATTTTTTGCTGAATAAGCGTCTTAATGTTATCGAAGATAAAAGTAAGTTGCTGAACACCATACTTGAAGCCAGACGTTACGAGAAAAATTCTTTTTTATACCTTGATGAAAGCAACCTTAAGCAGGCCTTAAATTACATTAAGGATGCAGAGTCACACATGGCTGAAATCATCCAGGCACATGGTGAATATACTGTTTCAAGAAATCTTGACGAAACATTTACAAAGCTGAAACAATACAAGGCCCTGATCATCACACTGATTGAACTGCACAGCCATAAAAAGTCTGCTGTAATTGATATGCGCCTAAAGGGCGACTATGAAAAAATACAGAACAAAATACGCGGCCTGGGCCAGGAGATAACCACGGATGTTGAATATATGATGCAGCAGGAACGTCTGCACCTTAACACCATAATCAAGCAAAGCCGATTTTATCTTTTCTCCCTTTCCCTTGCAGTTTTTCTTGTAAGTATCGGTGTTGCTATTTTTCTTGTCTTTAATGTAAACCGACCATTAAAGGCCATAGAACACGCCATTCAAAAAATTATTCAGGGTGACTACACCAACATCGTATTAAACAACAAAAGCATAGAGTTTGTTTCACTGGTTGACAGTATGAACAATATGATTTTTGAGCTCAATCGCAGAAACGAGCAGCTTATCCAGACCGAAAAGATGGCATCCCTGGGCATCTTGACCTCTGGCGTGGCCCATGAGCTTAATAATCCCCTAAACAATATTTCAACCTCCATTCAAATAGTCCTTGAAGAACTTGAAGATGGCAACATTGAGCAAAAAAGAGAACTCCTTTCAGAAGCTGAGCAGCAGGTAGATCGTGCCAGAGATATTGTTAAGGCCCTTCTTGAATTTTCCAAAAAAACCAGTTATAATCCAAAAGCTACTCCCTTGAAGAGCCTGATAAAAAAAGCGATTCGGTTAATAAATGCTGAAGTTCCAGCCAATGTTAAAATCTTTGTTGATGTACCTTCAAGATTGATAATTGTCCTTGATCCCCGGCGCATACAGCAGGTATTTATCAATCTTATCTTAAATGGTGTTCAGGTAATGGAGTCGGCAGGAAACCTCACCATACTTGCCAGGCATGATGAGGCAAAGCAGGAGGTTATTATTGAAGTCAGGGACACAGGCAAAGGTATACCTGAGGAGCAGTTAAAAAAAATTTTCGATCCTTTTTACACTACAAAGGATGCTGGAAAGGGTTCAGGCCTGGGGCTTTCAGTGTCCCATGGAATCATAGAGCAACATGGAGGACGTATCACGGTGAAAAGCAAGCCCGGACAAGGGACATCTTTTTTTGTAATGCTTCCTGAAAAAGCACCTGTTCCGAAACGAGGAGAGAAGTGAATACCGACAAACCTGTAATTCTGGTTGTGGAAGATGAGGATATAGCCCGCCGGAACCTCGAACATATTCTAGTAAAAGAAGACTGGGAAGTAGTCTCTGTAAACAATTGCCCTAAAGCTATCGAACAGCTGAAGGCCCGGCAGTTTGATCTTGTGATTACTGATCTTATGATGGAAAAGGGCGATGGCATGGAAGTGCTTGAGGAATGCAAAAAGCTCCAGCCCTATGTAGAAGTTATAATGATAACTGGATATGCAACTGTCCAGTCGGCAGTAGAAACCATGATGAAGGGAGCTTATTCTTATATTGCAAAACCCTACAAGATTAATGAGGTTCGTAAAATTGCAAGCGAGGGTATTATAAAGCGCAAGCTCATGCTGGAGAACCTCAAACTTAAAGAGCTTCTCAATGCTCCCCGGCAAATCCCTGCGATAATCGGCAACAGCAGCCCCATTAACGAAATTAAGAGAACCATCAACCAGATTGCAACATCAGATTCGAATGTTTTAATCCTTGGAGAAAGCGGTACTGGTAAAGAACTTGTTGCCAAAGCCATACACAAATTAAGTGATCGAGCCGAAAAAAAACTTGTTGCTTTCAATTGCGGCTCATTCACCGAAGACTTAATGGCAAGCGAACTCTTTGGCCATGAAAAAGGAGCCTTTTCCGGTGCTGTTAAGGACAAGCCCGGACTTCTGGAGGTTGCAGAGGGCGGAACAGTCTTTTTAGATGAAGTCGGCGACATGCCTGTAACCATGCAGATCAAGCTTCTAAGAGTAATACAGGAAAAAGAGTTCATAAGGGTTGGCGGCGTGGAAACAATACCGGTAGATGTTCGCTTCATAGCTGCAACTCACCGGGATCTTAATGAAGAGGTCAAACAGAACCGTTTCCGTCAAGACCTGTTCTACCGGCTCAACATTATTGCACTGCACATCCCTCCCCTTACCAAAAGGAATGGCGACATTCAATTGCTTGCATATCATTTTCTGAAATTGAAAACAGATGAAATGGGGAAAAAGATAACTGGAATTGACCAGGAAGCAATGGACTTGATGGCTCAATATGACTGGCCTGGAAACGTGAGGGAATTAGAGAATATTATCGAAAGAGCGATTTCCCTGGAAAATGGGCTGAAAATAACCGTTGACGGCCTGCCCGATTATATCCGCAATCTTGATATTGTAACATACCGCAAATCAGATTCTGAGATTCCTACCCTGGAAGAACAGGAAATTAACTATATAAAATGGGTACTAAAAAAATGGGATGGAAATAAGACCAAAGCTGCAGAAGTTATGGGAATAGACAGGGTTTCACTCTGGCGAAAAATTAAACGCCATGGAATAGAATGATATTTGACTCCACACACCAGATGATGTAAAATAAAAAATAAATAATTATGATTGATCAGTAGTGTCCCGTTTAACTTTTTAGAATAGCACCCAACGTGCTGTAAT
>JAOZSB010000420.1 GCA_029939895.1 Desulfobacterales bacterium | reverse complement strand
CAATTTGAATTTTATGGTTGGTAAACGTGAAATCAAGATTTGATTTTTTATAACCCAGACTATGTCTATCGCCTGGTATAAATTTTAACTCACCATCATCAATTAAGTAAAGTGGCAGTTGTGCGCCTGCAAATGTTAATGTATGCTGTCTTTTATCAAAATAGCACAGGGCTACATCCATACCATCATCAGACTCTGTTTCGGGATGATCCTGCCGGAGCGATTTTTTTACAAAGGAATTTAATTTTTTTAAAATTTCTGCAGGATCGCTGCATCCATCCTCAGAGACAATTTGTCTTAACCCGGAAGAAGCAATCATGGACATAAATGCTCCGGGAACACCGTGTCCAGTGCAGTCAACAAGGGCCGCAACCAAACCGTTTCGTGTGTAATCTGCGTAGATAGTATCCCCACCCACAATATCCCTTGGTCTCCAGATAACAAAACTATCCGGGATATTTGCACGAAAAGCATCGAGAGATGGCAGCATTGCCCGCTGTATATTCCTTGCATACTTGATACTTTTAACTACTTTGGAATTTGCACTTTTAATTTTTTCGAGTGAAAGGCTTAAACTTTTTGTCCGTTTATTGACTACCTGCTCAAGGGTTTTGTTATTTTCCTCCAATTTCAGATTAGCCTTAAAGAGGTCTGTTGTGCGCTCCTGCACCAGACTTATCAGGCTGTCGCTGAAATTTTTCAGATCTATATGAGTTTTTACCCTCGCCCTGACGATGGGCCCGACAAAAGGTTTAGTGATAAAGTCTACCGCACCCATATCCAACCCCTTTGATTCATCGGAATTTCCATCCCTGGCCGTAACAATTATTACTGGAATACGTTTAGTGTTTTCATCCGCCTGTAGCTTTTCCAGAACAGCATAACCGTCCATGTCCGGCATCTCTATGTCGAGGAGTATAAGATCGGGCGGCCTCTGCTCGATAATCATCAAAGCTTCTTCGCCGCTGGTTGCCACAGAAAAAGTATACTCCTCCTTTAGGGCTTCAACAATGAGCTTAATGTTAATCGCTTCGTCATCAACAACTGCTATGTGAAATTTTTGGACATCGTGATTCATAGAAGTTCCCTCTGGCGCAAAATAATTATTAAATTAATAAAGGCTTTAAAGTTTTTTCCAATTTTTATCTATTTTGAAATTTTGTCATTGATTTCACCTATCCCGAGTAATTATAAGCTCTTATACCACACCTGCAAAATAAACGCAACACCATATAATTGCAGCCAAACTACCAGCCCAAAACTGGTATTATCGGCCCTGAATTGACATTCACAAAGGAATTACTACTTGGCAAGACCCTATATCAAACAGCTAACTACAAAGTGGGGAATAAAGTGCAGCCAGAAAGCATAAACTGCATCAGCTTTTCACAAAAAAAACACATTCAATTCAAAAGCAAAAAAACTTTCCCAGACTGTTATGTATTACGATACGCTTGTGTCTCAAAATCATTTTGCGATAACTTACAAATAAGGTTTCATCAATATTTTTAGCATCTTAGCAAAGGAATGCTGTTTTTCAAAGGAGGACAGCCTGTGTATCAAGACAATTCTCAGCCAAAACCATAAATGCCCCCTGCCCTCTTTAACCAGTGCTAACATACTTGATTTAATAAATATTATACATACAGCTCCACTAAAACAATTTGTGGCATGAAACTTGATATAATAATATTAATTAAGCACCGGAAGCACTATCAACGGTGCAAAGGAAAAACAAAAAAAAATACAATTGTTGCAAAACATAAGGCATCAATAAAAAATTCTTTTATCAGGAAAAAATTATGAAAATCTTCAATGTCAACCTGGGTAAAGCAATACGGCTTTCAAACGACATGCTGGCCCTTGCCGACAAAGGTGATCTGGCCAGAGATGATACTGGCTGCGGTATATTATACGGCATAATGCGGGACTCTGCTCATAAGCTCAAGCAGCTTGCAGAAAAAGAAATTAGCAAACATAAAAAAGCAGGAAAATGGGAATAAATCGGCAAATCTAAAAACAGTTGAAAACTGGATTTGCTTAACTGCAAATATCAAACATAGAAAGAAACGAGGAGAAATTTATGACTAAAATACTGATAGCTTATGAATCAAGAAAAGGCGAAACCACGGCGATAGCCACTTACCTTGCAGAAGGCGCAAGGATGGCAGGTGCGCAGGTTGATCTCAAAAACATTAAAGAGATTAAAAATGAAAGCGAGCTTTCTGGATACGATGCCCTGGTCCTGGGTTCCCCCACCTACCATGCGGACATGATGAACGGTATGAAGACCTTTTTGTTCCTGGCAGAAAAAGCAGATCTTGCTGGCAAGACTGGCGGTGCATTCGGAGCGTACGGGTGGAGCGGTGAATCCATTGACAGGATTTATGACACCATGAAAAACATTCTTCAAATGACCATGGTTACTGAACCCCTGCGGCTTAAGTCATCAAAGGCTGGCGGTGGTATTTCAATGGCGCAGGACTATGGGAAGCTCATTGTTGAAAAGGCCAACTCATAATAACTGATTTAACAGGTATTTTTCTGCTTATCGCACAGCCGGATTTACGACATAGACTAAGGATCTAAAAATCGTTTATCGGTCAATAAACTGGCCTGGGTGCAAAAAAATATCAAAAAAACGATATTGCTTATTGACGAAACTAAATATTTAGAGAATATAATAGATATACTCATCAAATTTTTAACTTACGGAGGATTGATATGGACAAGTATGTATGTGTAGTTTGTGGCTATGTTTATGACCCTGCTGAAGGCGACCCGGATAACGGCGTTGAGCCTGGCACTTCCTTTGACGATGTTCCCGAAGACTGGGTCTGCCCGGTTTGTGATGCAGGCAAAGACGATTTTGAAAAAGAATAGTTTAGCAAAAGGGTAATCAAAACCAGATGAATCAAGCACCCATTAAGCAATGCCCCCTTAATTTACCAGACAGGCCGGTATTGCTTGACGGAGGAATGGGGCGGGAATTGCAGTTTCGAGGAGTCCCGCTTCTTGCATCAATCTGGTCAGCCAACGGTTTACTCGTGGCCCCGGATGTTGTACGTCAGATACACCATGACTACATACAAGCCGGGGCCGACATCATCACCACCAATACCTATGGCCTTGTTCGGGAAGATTTAGCAAAATTTGACCTGGAGGACAGGTTTGCCGAGCTTAATGAAAAAGCCTGCATTCTGACACATGAAGCACGAGAGAAGCAGGAAAGGCCCGTACTTATTGCAGGCTCACTCCCGCCCTTGCGAGGCAGTTTCAGGCCGGACAGGGTTGGCCCCATGGAGAAAATGCTCCCCGCCTACCAGGAACAGGCGACCCTGCTTGCTCCCCATGTGGATCTTTTTTTATGCGAAACCATGTCAAGTGCTGCGGAAGGCAGAGCTGCCGCCGAAGGAGCCAGCAAAACCGGGAAACCAGTCTGGGTAGCATGGACACTTCATGAAGATATTTCCGGGCGGTTGCGAAGCGGAGAAACCATTGCACAGGCGGTTTCCGCACTCGAGGGCCTGCCAGTATCAGGCTTTCTTGTCAACTGCTCCTCACCAGCAGGCGTTACACAAGCCATACCCCAACTGGCCGCAGAAACCGACCAGCGCATAGGCGGATATGCCAATACATTTTCCCCGATCCCCACGGACTGGCGGCTTGACGGAAAAAAACAAACAGACGGCCTCCTCACCCTGAGAAACGACCTTGACCCGACATCCTATGCTGAATATGCAGCACAATGGCTGCACAAAGGCGCAACAGTCGTTGGCGGATGCTGCGGCACAAGACCCGCGCATATTAAGAAAATATATGAGAT
>JAOZSB010000419.1 GCA_029939895.1 Desulfobacterales bacterium | reverse complement strand
ATAAAATATAAATAAAATAGAGACTTTTAAATCTAATTTTATATAATTGATTGTAATTGGACATAACAGAATGACCAGATATAATCTTTTATTTAATTTTCAACTGGTTGAGTGGCGTAAGTATGTCCATAATTATGTTTAATTACCATAAGCTATCCATAATTATCTCTAATTATCGCCAAGGGAATAGTTACTTAAAATACTCCTGTTTGAACAAACCAAGCCCTGAAGGGGCGAAATATAACAGCCTGGGGCGAAACCCCAGGAACAGCACATCTACATAAATAAGCCCTGTAAGGGTGAGATATAAACACATTACATAAATGATTGTTATGGAACGATATTTTGAAAATTGCCAGAGATTTTGAAAATTGACAGATATTTTACAGAATGATAATTATGCAAAATTAACATCAATTGCACTTAATTCAAACTATTTATCATAAATTAAACTTAATTATTATTGCGGCTAACAAAAAAATCTGAAGTAATCCAATCAAAAAATTTACTTCTTCTTGTTTTACTTCTTCTTGATTTACTTCCCGGATGTTTACCCTGTTACCTGGTCTCTAATTCTTACTCTCCATGATCTTTTCGCCCATTGTTAGTGCATCATCAATTGCTGACTCAACATCTACAGTAAGGCATTTGCCATTATCGACTGCATGTTGACCATTGATTACTACATGCTTTACATCGCTGCCCTTTACTGAATATACAATGTGGGAGACCGGGTTGTACATCGGGACAAGGTGCGGTTTTCTAATATCAACTACTACAATGTCTGCGGCTTTGCCAACCTGTAGGGAACCAGTGACATCACCGAGGCCGATTGCCCTTGCTCCGTCTATGGTTGCCATTTTTAGAATCGCCTCTGCTGTTGTTACACTTGGATCAAGGGTGGCGGCCTTGTGGATTTTTGCTGCGGAATCCATTTCGCAAAACATATCAAGATCGTTGTTACTGGCGCATCCATCGGTTCCAAGGGCGGTTGTTATGCCAGCATTAAGGTACTTTGGCACGGGAGCAATTCCAGAGCCGAGCTTCATGTTGCTTTCCGGGTTGTGGACTATTGAACAGCCACTCTCCTTGACAATACTTATCTCCTTATCTTCGAGCCATACTGAATGCACCAGGAGGGTTTTTTCATCCAGCACGCCAATTGAATCAAGGTATTCCGCAGGGCGTTTGCCGGTTTCTTCCTTTATCTGCATGAATTCAGACTTGGTTTCAGAAAAATGTGTCTGTAAAATCAGACCAAGGGATGATGCTGCTTCTTTTGCATTGATAAAGGCTTTCTCGCTGCATGAAGCAGGTGAGTGGCAGAAAATTGAGGGTGTTATCAAGGGGTACTTGTTTTGGATTTTATGGATGTAGTCAAGGGCGTGTTCAATATTTTTTGCTGGATCAGGCACACCCGGGGCTGGAAAGTCAATGACTCCCTGTGCAAGTACTGCGCGAATCCCTGTTTCATTTACTGCCTGTGCAATGTATTCCTCTAAAAAGTAGCCATCGCAAATGGTTGTGGTTCCAGACAGAAGCGTTTCTGCTATTGAAAGCCTGGTCCCGATCTGCACAAATGCAGGGTCTATAAACTTTGATTCGGCAGGAAAAATATGCTCATTGAGCCACTCCATAAGGGGAAGATCGTCTGCTAATCCCCTGAACATGGACATGGGCAGGTGAGTATGTGCGTTAATCAAGCCCGGCATGACAATGCAGCCCTTTGCATCAATTTCCTTTGCTGTTTTGATGTTGCTTGTGTTGCTGTCAATTACTGCAATGTTTCCGTCCTTTACGAGGATGCGTCCAAATTCGATTATTTCAAAGTCATCATTGCAGGTGACTATGAGCCCGTTTGTTATGGCAAGGTCGTATTCCATGTGCTTTACCTCATTTTGTTTTGTATTTTAATTTACATGTATATTGGATTGCCATGCTGCACATATATGATAAATCTTTCCAAATGCCATAGTATATCATACTTAGAGCCACAAATGCGCAAAAAAAAGATATGCTGATTCCTTTGTACAAGTCAAACAATCTTTACTAATGTTGCATTTTATGATATTTCATATTTTTAAATTTATATTTTTATTCAAAACCAGTACTTCAACTATTTACAGGTAATCTATACCATGTCAGGAGACAGCATGTCAGACAATGGCAGTTCTAAGGGAAATATCAGAGAATTCAGAATCGCTGATGATTTGTTAAGGAAGATGGCTTATATCATAGGTGGGATGATAATTTTTGCCTTTGGTGTTTATATTATAAGCTTTTTAAAAAGCGGGCTTTTGATTGTTTTTAATGTTCTTGCTCCATTTATTATTGGGCTTCTTCTGGCGTATGTTTTTTCGCCAATTGTAGTATTTCTTCAGGAAAAACTCAAGCTTGGCAGGATAATGGGGACGCTTGTTCTTTACTGTCTTTTCGGGCTTGCTTTTCTTATTATTATGGCGATCATTATTCCCACTTTCATATCCGAGCTGGTTAAGCTGTTTAAGGCGGTTAAGATTGCTTTGCCGGGATTTCTGGATATGATTGCTGCAAACAAGTATATAAAAATTGATGCAGCAGTAATTGAGTCGTGGCAGACAGCAATAATGCAGGCCGAGCCAGATTACAGCAAGGTTGCAAAAACGCTTCTGCCGGGTCTTGAAAATACTGCCAACTACGGTATTCAAACAGTTGAGGCAGCCACAAGGGGTGTTGTATCCGGGCTTAATGCAGCATTTGGCCTTGGTTCTTTTTTTACGTTTGTAGTAATAATAACTTTTTACATGGTTGTGGACTGGGAAAAAATCGGGCCTATGGTCAAAAAAGTGATACCTCCAAAATTCCGTGAAAGGTTTTTTGATGTACTTGATAAGGTTGATGAAGCAATGGGCGGTTTTTTGCGTGGACAGTTGACGGTCGCAATTATTGTTGGTGTGCTGTTTGCCGTTGGACTCTTTTTTATGAGTTTCATGGGCTTTCCTGCACTCAGGAACTACTGCATCCTCATTGGAACAGCCGCTGCAATTGGTGGTTTTATCCCATACCTGGGTGCGCTAATTGGTGTAACTCCGGCAATCCTGATTGTTCTTCTTACTGGCGGTGGAATACCCTGGAACGTGAAAATAACTTCCCTTATTGGTGTACTGCTGATATTTGGCGGGATACAGGCTATTGAGGGGGTTGTTCTTCAGCCCAGGATAGTCGGCAAAAGCGCAGGGCTGCATCCACTGGTTGTTATGCTATCTTTAATTGCAGGGGCGCAGTTTGGGATTGGCGGTATGATTGTTGCCGTGCCACTGGCAAGTGTAATAAGGGTGCTTGTTCTGGAATTCTTCTGGCTGCCAATTGAAGCTAGAGAAGAGCAGCTATTGGCAATCGCTGAAAATGCAACAGCAGGCAAAAGCGCAACATTGGAATAAAAACAATGAATAAAGCAATTCTTACAGCAGGAATGATCGTTTGCACATTACTGCACATGAAGGCTGAATACGGCAATATTGTCATTTTAATACACATATTCAAGCCCCTGTCTGTGATTTGTGTGCTGGCAATGGCAGTGCTGGTAAAGCAGCCAGAATCTGCAAAATACAAAAACCTGGTAGTTGGCGGACTTTTTCTGTCCCTGGTTGGTGATTCTTTTTTGATGCCCTGGCCTGAAAATATGTTTATATTCGGCCTGGCAAGTTTCCTGCTCGCCCATGTAGTATACATTGTAGCGTTTATGTCTGGAACTAAGCTTTTGACTGCAAAATGGACCTTTGTTCCAATGCTTGTTTTCGGCTCAATTATATTTTATATCAGTAGTGTCCCGTTTAACTTTTTAGAATAGCACCCAACGTGCTGTA
>JAOZSB010000418.1 GCA_029939895.1 Desulfobacterales bacterium | reverse complement strand
TATGAATATATACTTAGCGCAACCAGAAAGGGAAGCAAAGAAGGGTTCATAAAAAACACAACACCAACCTGCCTCTTGCTTATTTCCTTACGTGAACAGAGGTTCAATCCTGATTTTTTCTGCCGAACCCACCGCCACCCGGTGTCTCAATTCTAAGAATATCCCCTGGATTAAGTTCTGTAGAAAACTGAGACGGCATTACTTCTTTTTTACTCTGCATTATTACTGTATTCACACCCGTTGCTCCTGATTCTCCTCCATTCAGGCCATATGGAGGAATGGTTCTTCTTTCGGATATAACTGTGGCAGTTGCATTGGCAAGCATTTTTATTTCACGGACAAGGCCGTCTCCCCCTCTGTACAAACCATCGCCGCCAGAGCCTTTCCGCCTGGAATACTGCGTTACTAAAAAAGGACAGGCATACTCAAGGGCTTCAACTGGAGTGTTGAGTGTATTTGTCATATGGGTTTGCGTACCAGATGCGCCATTGCCTCCTGAATATGCTCCTGATCCGCCACCGATTGTTTCGTAGTATGCAAACTCGCCTCCCTTTTTTGGGTCGTATCCCCCGATTGTTACATTATTCATTGTACCCTGGGATGCAGCAGGAATTTTTTTTGGAATTGCCTGGGCCAGCGCCCCTAAAAGAACGTCCACTATCCTCTGAGAGGTTTCTACGTTCCCGCCAGCAACTGCGGCAGGGAATACTGCATCAACAATCGTCCCCTTTTTTGTTACCACCTCAACTGGTGCCAGGCATCCTGCATTTGCCGGGATATCAACTTCTGACAAAGACCTTACAACATAGAGAACGCATGACAGCGTGATTGCATAAACCGCATTCAAACAACCGCCAACCTGTGGGGCTGATTTAGAAAAATCAGCATTCATCCTGTTTCCCGCAACTTCGAGCTTAACATGGATACTCGCGCCTCTTCCATCATCAGGTACATCAGGATCGAGAAAATCCTCATAAACGTATTGCCCATCAGGAATTCCGCTGATTGTCTTTTCGGTTATCCTCCTGCTGTATTCGATCAGCTCTCTGCAAAGAAACTCAACGTTAGTTAAGCTGTTTTTTTTCATTATCCCATGCAAGCCAGCAATTCCGGTCATATTTGCCATCACCTGTGCGGCAAGATCGCCGTCCCGCTCCTGCGGAGTTCTTACACTGCTCAAAATAAAATCATGAACCCCTGTGTTAATATTTCCTTTTTTGATATATTTTTCAGGCTGTATAATAACCCCTTCCTGTAAAATCGATTCAGATACAGGCATTGACCCTGGACTTATCCCCCCGACATCTGCATGATGCGCCCTGTTTGCAACATATAAAACCGGGCCATTCCCTTCATGGTAAACAGGAGCAACCAGGGTGATGTCAGGAAGGTGAGTGCCGCCCTAAAATGGATCATTTAGAATAACCATATCACCCTCATCAAAATCAACACTTGATATTGCTGCCATGACAGACATTGGCATGGAGCCTAAATGCACTGGAATGTGAGATGCCTGAGCAACTATCCCTCCAGTCCTATCGAAAATTGCGCAGGAAAAATCCCGTCTCTCCTTTATATTCGGGGAATAGGCCGTCCTCATCAGTGTTTTGCCCATCTGTTCGGCAACTGACGAAAATCTGTTTTTAAAAATTTCGAGTTCTATGGGATTTGCTTTCATGTTTTCGCATTCCAGTTTTTACAAATAAGCTAAAGTATTTCTATCAAAATATTTCCAAATTCATCCACTTTTCCCCTGGATTCAGGTGGAAGAACTATTGTTGATGAATACTCGGTTATTATTGCCGGCCCATATATTAAATTCCCAAAAAGAAGGCTTTCACGGTTATAAACATTTGTTGCCAGACTACGCCCGCTAAATACTGCCTTTGCCTCTCCTGTCATTGCCGAAAAATGGGGTTTTTCTCCACCTTGCGCAATCCTTTCAATTTCATGCCGCTCCCGTACACCTCTTGCCCGGAGGCGAAGATTAACAACTTCTACTTCCTTTCCAGAAAAACTTCGCCCATAAAGATCCTGGTGAAGTCCGTGAAAATTGCTGACAAAATCTGCACCGCATGGAACCAATATTTCAAAGGACTGACCTGCATAGCGCATATCGAAAAACTTTTCAATCACAACAGCCTTACCCTCAAAGCCTTCCAGTGCAAGATCTTCAATGGCTGACTTTTCCATCCCCGTAAACATCTCTGTTAGTAAACCAAAGCTTACTTCTGCTCCCGGCAGCATAACCGTCCGGGAGTAATCTTTCAGCGCATCGGTCATTATCATTCCCATTGCAGATAATACACCTGGATTTCTCGGTATCAGGATCCTTGGAATATTTAAAAGTCTTGCAAGAAAAACAGCGTGCATTCCACCAGCACCACCAAAGGAAAAAAGTGTAAAGTCGCCAGGGTCATGCCCCTTTTCAACGGATATTGACCTTATCGCACGCTCCATAACTGTATTTGCAATATCAAGTATTCCCTCGGCAAGCTCCACTGGTTCAAGTCCTGCTTGATTTGACAAATCCTCGAAAAACCTGTCAAGCCTGCCGGCCTCCAGTTGCATCCCGCCACCAAGAAACCTGTTTGCCACCAGTCGCCCCAGGTAGAGGTTGGCATCTGTTACAGTCAATCGTTTCCCTTTGCCATAACACACCGGCCCTGGATCTGCCCCTGCACTTTCCGGCCCGACCCTTAAACTTCCACCAGAATCCATGCTTGCGATCGAACCGCCCCCCGCACCTACAGTCTGGATATCTATCATTGGAATTCCAATAGGCAGCCCTGCAATCTCAGCTTCTGTGGATATCGACAATGACCCATTTATTATGGAAACATCAGTAGAGGTCCCGCCCATATCAAAGGTTATCAGCCGATCGAAGCCTGCAACCCTCCCGATTTCCAAGGCACCGGCAACGCCTCCGGCCGGGCCGGAAAGAACCGTCCGCACCGGCTCCCGTGTTGCAGCAATTGCCGATATACACCCGCCATTGGATTGCATGACACTCAGACGATCCTTGCCAGTATATTCTGCAATTTCGTCAATATAGCCATCCATGCGTAAATAAACATAAGCATTGATTACCGTTGTCGAGGCTCGCTCAAACTCCCTGAACTCAGCTAAAACTTCGTGCGATGCGGACACAGCTATCCCCGCACTTTCAATTTTCTTCTTCATGAATACTTCATGTTCAGGGTTGAGAAATGAGAATAGAAAGCATACTGCAACAGAATCGATCATCTCCTTCTTCAAAACTTCCAGAACAGCGCCTGCTTCTTCAAGATTTATATCAGCAATTGATTCCCCATCCTTGTTAACCCTGCAATCAATACCAAATGCACACCCCTCACCAACAAGATGTCTTGTTTCTGAAAACGTAAGATTATACAAATCTTTCCTGTTCTGTCTGCCAATATCAAGAATATCCTCGAATCCCTTATTTGTGATAAATGCTGTTTTTGCCCCTTTTCTTTCAAGGATAGCATTCGTTGCGACGGTTGAGCCATGCACCACCCTGCCCCTGTCGACCGCCTTCCAGCCTGATTTGTTCAAGCCTTCCATGACAGCTTTTGCTGGATTCTCTGGAGTTGAAAGAACCTTAAACACCTGCACACTATCAAAGCACTTCACAATAAAATCTGTAAATGTACCCCCAGTGTCAACGCCAATTATCATTGATTCATTCAATAGTTTCCATCCCCATTCATAGTAGCTAAAATCCCAATGGATGCATTAACATCAGGATTATCTTTATCATCAGATTTTTTCAATAGAATAACAATTTTGGAGGAAATAATTTTTTACTTCAGTAATGCCTCGCCTGCAAAAAGAAAACAGCAC
>JAOZSB010000417.1 GCA_029939895.1 Desulfobacterales bacterium | reverse complement strand
CATGGAATCACCTCCCTGGAACCTTAAATTTCATCAAAATTTTATCAACTGGATCATTAAATTGTATTGTACAATGCCGAAAGTCCCATAAGCATAAACAACTGTAATTAAAACAAATAGCCATTATAAAACAAGGGATTTTATACGATTTTTTGAATTAAAAACCTAAAATTAAGGTTTTTCGAAGGGCAAAATCAGCTTTTCCCCGATTGAACAATCAATATCAATGTCATAAAGTTTTAACTGCAAACAGGAAAAATTATAAATAAGGGGGAAGAGGATTTATGGCAAAGAATTTCAGCATAAGCTCGGAACGATCTGACCGCTACCTTATATTAAACCTTAAGGGTGATTTTGATGGCAGTTCTGCCTTTGAAACTATAGATTATATTGAAGACAGCCGCAAATCTACCAGTTGCGTAATCATAAACACTCTTGGAGTCAATAAAATATATCCCTTTGGGATTGGTGCTTTTAAGAAAAATATTGGCCTTCAGACTCCTCAAAGCTCTGAACTTCTTTTTTCTGGACCCTATGCCTGGGAATTCACAGACAGGGAAGACCAGGTTATCGAAGAGACAAAAGAAGCACAATCTTTTTAATTAGTTCTTATCCTGAAACAACAAAAAACTTTGCAAATCACCCCATAACATGTTAATAATTCCTAATTACAGACTTTTTTTGTAAGCTGTTTGTCTTAGCTGAATATGAAGGCATTCAGATTATTAATTTTTCAACTATTTTCAGGTAATAAAAATGTACCATATACTGTGCGCACTATGGGGTGCCTTTGTTATATATATACTAAAGGCTTTTGAAGTGGAGGTGCTGGGATTCAAGTTCCTTACCTACCTCAGCCTGGGTATTCCTGTGACCGCCCATTATATATATGATGTTGTTAATGAAAAGGTTAGGTTTGAGCCAGGTTTTTTTGTCGTCCTCACCTTTATGTCAGGACCAATGATAACAATAATCCTGGGGAGTTTAACCGCCAGCATATTCTGGGCTGGGTACTGGATTTTTAAAAGCATGATCTTGAATTCACTTCCCACGATCATGATGGGCGTGACACTTTTCGGCCTTGCCCTTATACTTCTCACCTTTATTAAAAGGCTTTCAAACCTGTAGACAACACATGCTGCCTACAGGTAAAAATTCTGTCAAACAATCACCATAAAAATTTAGATTTATATCTTAAACTGACTCAATATGGCGCTAAGTTTCGATGTAAGCCCCACAAGACTTTCAGCCTGCTCGTTTATGCCTTCAGCAACCTGCTGGGTAATCTTTGCAGCATCATTTACCCCAACAATATTTTCCTTGACCAGGTTTGTGTCACCAGAAGCTTCGGCAGCGTCCCTTGCTATGTTTCCGGCAGCCGTTGTAACTTCGTCCATATTGTTTGCAACAGTGACCACAAGGCTCACGGTTTCGCCCACATAGCCAGTAACTGAATTGGCGGAAGAAGCTGTGGTTGACATGCTTTGGGATATTTCGTTTGTGGTGGCGGTTTGTTCCTCCACGGCTGCTGCAATGGTTCCCATTATGGAATTGATTTCATTTATCACCCGTACAATCGATTCAATGGCGGTGACCGCTGAATCTGTGTTAGCCTGCATCCCTTCAACCTTGGTGCGGATATCTTCGGTTGCGCCGGAGGTCTGTCTTGCAAGTTCCTTTACTTCATTTGCCACAACTGCAAAACCCTTTCCAGCGTCCCCTGCCCCGGCCGCCTCTATTGCGGCATTCAAGGCAAGCAAATTGGTCTGTGCTGCAATACCCTTGATAAGCTCAAGAACGTCTCCAATCTCCTTTGCAGCATCTCCCAGTTTATTAACAATCTCGGAAGTATTATCAGCCATACCAGCAGCATCGTTTGTAACAGATGCACCACGGCCTGAGTTTTTAGCGACTTCATTTAAGGTTGCATACATTTCTTCAATAGATGCAGCAACACTGTTGACCGAATCAGACACATTGCCAATTGCCCCTTTTACTTCATGCATATTATCCTTGGCCATGCCTGTTGATTCCGCCACTGTGCCTACCTGTGCGCTTACCTCTTCGGCTGCGGCTGCCATGCTGGAAATCTTGACTGTTGCCCGTTCAGCAGCATCTTCGGTTGCTTCAGAACTGGTGCGCATATCGCCTGCCTTGCCTGAAAGATCCTCACCAATGGCAGTCAGGTTATTGGTGGCGGCACTAAGGCTGTTCATTTCAGAGGCAATCTGTTTCACAAGATTCTGAATTTTATCCATGAAAAGATTGAATGACTTTGCAAGCTCGCCTATCTCGTCTTCTGTAATAATATCAAGGCGATTTGTAAGATCCCCCTCACCTTCTGCTATGTCGCGCATTCTGTAGCCTACTTTTTTTATAGGCTTGACTATGATTTTTCCAGCAAAGTAGCTTGTAACAAAAAGCACAATTACAAGTAATCCTATTGAAAAACAAACAAGCAGGATAACAACACTTGTAAAATTATCACGAATATTTTCTTTAGTATTCTCGATTTGCCGGTGCATTCTGGAGGCTTCAATATTGAGCCTGGCTGAAAGTTCCTTTTTCTTTTCATCTACCTTGCCATCAATATCATCCACATAAATCCCTGTCCCGACTATCCAGCCCCAGGGCTTGAAAAGCTTGACATAGGAAATTTTCGGCTGTGGCTTATCAGCACCATATTTTGGCCAATAGTAATCAACAACGCCTTCTCCGTCTGTGTTGCAGACATTTACAAATTTCACAAAAAGCTTTTTCCCATTCGGATCCTTTGTTTGTGAAAGGTCTTTGCCTTCAAGGGCTGGTTTGTATGGATGCATTACCATGTAAGGCCTGGTATCGTTTATCCAGAAATAATCTTTCTGGCCAGGGCCGTATCGAAGAGACTTGATCATGGCTATAGCGTTTTCCTTGAGCTTTTCTTCGGCAGCCTCAATATACACACCGGACCCGATTATCCAGTCCCAGTCTTTATAAATTTTCACATAGGAAAGTTTAGGCTGCGGCTTGTCCGAGCCATACTTTGGCCAGTAATAATCAACAAATCCCTGGCCATTTTCTTTGCAGACCTTTACAAATTCTTTAAAAAGAAATTTTCCATTGGGATCCTTTGAATTGGAAAGATTTTTCCCATCAAGCTGCGGTTTATATGGGTGCATTATCATGGTTGGGTTGGAGTCGTTTATCCAGAAATAATCCTTATTTTCCGGCCCATACCTGAGGTTTTTTATTATTGCTGCTGCTTTGCTTTTTTTCTGTGCTATAGTAAGTCCTGGTTCTGCGGCAATGGAAGTTATTACACTGTAAGCTGTGTTCACAGCATTTTGAAGGGGTTCCTTGTAGACTTTTTTTACGGTTTCATAGTCCATTGCGTCTTCATAGGCCTTCTCAAGAAAACCGATGGCAGTCTGTACCTGAGATTTCAAATACTCTTCCTTTTGGAATAAAAGCTCTTTTTTATATTTTTGAGCATCAAGCCCCATCTTTTGCAGACTGTCTGTGCTGATACCTTCGATTCCAGATATTGCCAGGTCACCGCTTTTTTTTAACTGATAGGTAGAAAGCGCACCCAGGCAAAAGAAAAAAGCAAGCAGGGATGCAGCAGTTTGCAAAACGATTTTGGTATTGATCTTCATGGCAGAACTCCATCAATAAAATTATTTGAGATATTAGATAATTGTCAGGAAACGTATAAGATTTTATATAATCATTTTTAGCTATTGGTGTCAATGAAAAACCCTGCTGGCACTAGGGTAATTGCCAATGGAATCCTTAATACAAAAAAGCTGGCAATTAAAAAAACTACTTTAAAAATTTTTTTGGTAAATTTCTCTTGTCGCATATTTAATAATTGCTGGACA
>JAOZSB010000416.1 GCA_029939895.1 Desulfobacterales bacterium | reverse complement strand
ATATATTATTAATAATAAAATTCAAATTAATTTGTATTGTACTGCACATGAGAAATTTTTTTTTGCATCATTATAATAGGAAGTTATTTAACATTATAAGTTAAAAAAAGGAACTCATCATGAGAACAGGAAGCATTGTCAAGTTGTTTACGCTGGCGGTTTTTTTGTTTGCAATATCTTTTCAGGCACATGCAGGCGCAGCAGTCACAATGAGCGAGGATCTTTGGCCGCCATACACCCTTGGCAAGGAGGGGACGACTCCCACCGGCGGGATCGCAGTTGAGTTTACAAATGAAATTTTTAAACGGATTTATGTCAAGGTTGATCTGAAATTGTTTCCCTGGAGGTTATGTCTAAAGCAGATGAAGCATGGGACACGTGACGGCTTGATGCTCCTGACCAAAAATGCTGAACGTTCTGAATACCTGGATTATACAGATGTTATTATGGAAGACCGGGATTTTATTTGGTATGAGCCAAAGACTTTTAATAAGAAATTCAAACAAAATTTTAAATGGGAAACCTTTGAGGACCTGAAACCATACCTGATCGGTCAATCAGCCGGATTCAATTATGGCGATGAATTTAAAGCAGCAGTTACAGATTTAAACCTGACTGTGCAGACCGCAACCAAAGATGTTTTTAATTTTAAAAAATTACTTCTTAACAGAATCGATATTTTTATTTGCAACGAAACCACGGCTAAAAGTATTTTTAATTCTGATCCCAAACTTAAAGACAAGTTTAAATTTGCAGTAAAACCATTCAAAGTTGTCCAGTTTCATATGGCATTTTCCAAAAAATCATCATCACGGGGTTATATACCCCTTATCAATAAAACAATTTCAGCAATGAAGAAGGACGGAACAATCGACAAAATTTTGGGTAGAACGCAATAAATTGAAAATGATTTCATTTTTTCATGCCGCCAGGAGATAACTGGCAGACCGAACAGATCAAAGCTCAACAGCATTAAAGGTAAAGGATGTTACCATGAAGCCCCAAAGCACATACATTCTTGTAGCTATTGCTTTTCTATTTGCAGCACAAATCTCTTATTCAAATGAAATTGATGATGTGAAATTTATCCTGGATCTCTGGCCGCCCTATAGAATAGGTGTTGAAGGCAAGGCTCCTACAGGAGGGATAGCTGTTGAGTTTACAAATGAAATTTTCAGCAGGTTAAATATTGCTTATTCCTCAAAGTTGTACCCCTGGAAGCTGTGCTTAAAGTATATAGAGTATGGAAAAAGTGATGGACTGATGCTCCTGACTAAAAATGCTGAACGCGCCAGGTACATGGAGTTCACCGATGTTATTATGACAGACCGTGATCTTGTCTGGTATGAACCAGAAAAATTTAATAAAAAATTTGGAAAAGAATTTACATGGGAAACCTTTAAGGACTTGCAGCCATACGCAATCGGCCAGACAGCAGGGTTCAACTATGGCGATGAATTTAATGCCGCTGTCAAAAGCTTGAACTTGAAGACTGACAGCGCAAACAAAGACCAGATGAATTTTAACAAACTACGCTATGGCAGGATTGATATTTTTATTTGCAATGAAACCTCAGCAATAAATATTTTTAAAACATACCCCAAACTAAAAAATAAATTCAAGTTTGCTGCAAAACCCTTTAAAACCGTAAAGTTTCACATGGCGTTTTCCAAAAAAACAAATGCAAAAAAACTGATTCCCAAAATCAATAAAATTATTTCGCAAATGAAAACAGACGGGACAATCAATAAAATTTTGGGTCGCAGCAAATAAGCAAATTTACTGTTAAGACAATGAATCATCGCAAAAAAAAATGGAACATTGACATTGAGGAAATCTTCTCGATTCGCCATTCATGCGAGCCGAAGAACTGTAATGGGTCGTGCTGCGGCTGTTTTGATGTGGTGGTGGATGCAGAAGAAGTTGACCGAATCCTTGATTATCTTACTTTGGCTGCCAAATACTGCAAAAACCTTTTTGATGGCGATCAGTTCATCAATCCCTTTGAAGAGTCAGACAATGGCTTTTTTTCCCTGGAAACCCTTGAAGACGGGGTTTGCGTTTTCTTTTTTTCAAATGATTCAGGCGAAGGACTATGCTCGCTCCATGTCGCAGCCCTTGAAATCGGGGTTGAGCCATATGAAGTAAAACCTCTTGTATGTTCTTTGTGGCCCCTGGCAATAACAAATGCAAAGCCTTACTATATTTCCATAGATGATGCATCATTGGAGTTTGAGTGCTGCCATGAACAGGCCAGCAATAATGAACTTTGTCCAAATGTAGCTGATATTTTCAAGAAGGTTTTTGGAAGTAAAGTCCTGTCCCAGGCCATGAAACGACAGCGTAAATAAGAAGTAAAAAACCCTGGTAGTAAATAGATGCTTATTCTGCTGGTTGGGATTTAGTCGTTTTCAAAGGATTTTTTTGCAGACAAAAAGTCAGGAATATTTTTCAGCATATACAAAAGACTTTTCCTGTGCTGCCAGGTTCTTTTGATCAACTTGTTGCGCCATGCTGCGCTGGAGTAAAACCGCTTTACATGCTGGTTATATAAGGTGCTTAGCCGCTCCTTTGACTCAATGTCTTCGGGCGTATAAACAAAATTCAGGCAATTCATTTCCCTCCAGTTTTCCTCAAATCTTCCTGATTCAACAATCTCATTCCACAGAGGCGCACCGGGGAATGGCGTGAATTTTGACATGTTCATATCATCAAGATCAAGCGACATGGCAAAGTCGCTTGTTCGGGCGATGGATTTTTCTGTGTCGCCGGGCAGTCCCATCATAAAAAGCCCCTTTGCCCGGAGTCCCCTGGCCTGTATACGTTTGACAGTATCGGTTATCTCTTCAAGGGTAACGCCTGGTTTGTGGGACTTCATCTGGTCAGGATCGCCGGTTTCTATGCCGATTGAAAGCATGAGAAATCCTGCTGCCTTGAGCATTGCAAGGAGTTCGTCATCAGCATGGCCCGCACGAACGGCGCAATTAAAATTCATGCCCAGGGGCTTTGAAATCAGCAGTTCGCAAATGCGCTGAATCCTTTTTCGGTTGGTGGTAAAAAGGTCATCATAGATGTTTACATGCCGGACTCCAAATCGTTCCTGCAAGTACTTCATGTGTACATATACGTATTCCGGGGAGTTATAGCGGTACTTGTTTTTAAATACGCTCCTGTCGCAGAAGGAACATTGAAAGGGGCAGCCACGGCTTGTTATCATGGTCGCGCCGGGGGTGTTTATGTAGCTGAAAAGCGGCAGGTTGTAGCCCCCTGGGAAGCCATCAAGAATTTCATAGGCAGGAAAAGGGAGTTCATCCAGGTCTTGAATCTGTGCGGCTGGCGGATTTTCAATGATTTCCCCATTATCCCTGTAAACCAGTCCGTTAATATTTGAAGGTGCTTTTCCATCTGCAAGGGCCAGGGCGGTTATTTCGCCTTCACCCATGCAAAGGTAATCAATCGCAGGATAGTCTCGCAGCAGAGGCCCGCCAATGGCTGAAACATGAACTCCACCGAACATCACCCTGGATTCAGGAAGCTCTGCCTTTATTGCCTGGGCCATGTCACAGGCATCTGGAAACCCGGATGTTGTGACTGAAAAGCCTGTTAAATCAGGTTTTCGGCTGGCTATTATTTTTGCATTTGCAGTACTCGATTTTTGTGCACCAGGCCCAAGGCAGTCAAGAATTGAAACTTCATGCCCTGCCTGTTTCAGGTAGGCAGCAATTGATAAAAGCCCAAGGGGAGCCATTCTGTTTGCTACTGCTGCAACGTCTTTTTTTCCGGGCATCCAGTTGGACCCGGCAGGGTGTACAAGGCAAATTCTCATATTTGCAATACTTTCGCTTTACTTGCTTTTGATTTTCATGTCCTGGGTTTTAT
>JAOZSB010000089.1 GCA_029939895.1 Desulfobacterales bacterium | reverse complement strand
AATCAATGTATCAATAAAACCAAATTTGACATATTAAAATTATCTACAAACGATAGAACAAAGAATTTATTAAATGAGTGAAACTAAAATTTTTTTAATTATAGTTGTTTCCTGATTTTATATCAATGAATAAAGTTTTCTTTTTTTAATTCAAAAATAAACATATAAAAAAAATCAATTAGTTGCAAAGAAAAAATCATATATGCTAAAAATAGCTTCCTTTGCTTCTTGACATTGGTGAGTTCATGTGGTTAAAAAAGAATGATGTTCAGTTTTTGAACGCTTTCTATGTATTTTGAAGATTAGATACATGTAGCTCTAACTCCTTGTTATTACATGCTGTTTTTTTTATGCAATTTTTTTAATGTAATCAAGAAGGCGGAGCTTTATAGATCACAGCGAATTAGTATGACAATAAAATTCAACAGGTTGATAAATTACTGCCAGTCTGCCTTTAAGTGCTTGTTCCTGAACGATTTATAAATATTTTTTACGCCAGGCCCCTAATACCTTTTTGAGGCTTTATTTATGAAAATTATTCCGCAGGCAAAACCCCTTATAAGTGACAATGAAATCAAGGCTGTATCCGATGTTCTCAAAAGTGGACATCTTGCCATGGGACCAGTTTGTTTGAAACTCGAAAAGCTGTGGCAGGAGATGATCTGCATGGAATCAGCGATCACGGTTGGGAGTGGACTCGCTGCATTGAGACTCAGCCTTCATGCACTCGATGTTGGTGTTGGGGATGAGGTGATAATCCCTGCTTATAGCTGCGTTGCACTTCCCAATGCAGTCATGTCCCTTGGTGCAACCCCGGTTTTAGCTGATATTGAGCAGGGAACCTGGAACCTGTCGCCATATGAGGCTGAAAAGAAAGTAACAAAAAATACAAAAGCAATAATAGTTACACATATGTTTGGTTCTCCTGGAGATATAGCCGGGCTGAAAAAACTCAATGTCCCAATTATTGAAGACTGCGCACACGGGATCGGGGGCAGGTGTGATGGAAAACCATTTGGCGGGGCAGGGGATGTCAGCATGGCTTCCTTTTATGCTACAAAAATGATTTGTGCTGGCGAGGGCGGTATAGTTGCTTCAAATGACCCTGAAATAACCCGGAGGATTAAGACAGCACGGGAGTACTCCAATCAGGAACCAAGCGGTATACACCTTAACGACAAAATGACCGATATTGAAGCTGCTATCGCAATTGAGCAATTAAAGGGGCTGGAATATAATTTAAAACTGCGGGAACAACTTGCCTCCTCCTATGACGGGCTTCTGGCATCTGTTGCAGAGTCAATTGATATTGAGCTTCCTGCACAAATACCAGGTCGTATCTGGTATCGTTATATCATAAGGCTGAACAATAATAATGCAGAAGATGTTTGCAGTAGAATGCAAAGCAAAAATATTCATGCAACACAGCCGGTTTGGGATTTAAGGGGGACCAGGATATGGGTGGAGGAATATGTGAATACATCTCTGGCCTTTGGTTCTCTTGTTTCGCTCCCTTTGTATCCAGGGCTTGAGCCGGGAGATACCGACAGGGTTGTCGAGTGCCTGGAGACCTGCTGCAAATGAAACCAGTAACCATTGCAATGGCAGTCTATAACCCGGATTCTGTTTTTTTTGAAAAACAGCTCAGGAGTTTAGAAAAGCAGGATTATGCCAATTTTAATCTTTTAATTGTTGACGATGGTTCCCAAAATCAAGGCTCGGTTGAAGATGCAGTTAATCTGAATGTACAAAATGTACCAATAAAAATTGTTAAACACAGTGAAAACAAAGGCACTGTAAAAACCTTTGAAAGGCTTGTCAATGAATGCAAAAGTGAATACATTGCCTTTTGCGACCAGGACGACATATGGAACAGCAATCGGATTTCGCGGTGTGTTAAAGAGATAGAAAGCACCGGGGCAGCACTCGTCTACTCTGATCTTGAGGTTATAAACGAAAAAGACGAGACAACCCATTCGACCATAAAAGATTGCAGGAAAAGGGTGAAGCACCTTGAAGGTGACGGACTCTGGAAATATTTCATGAGGATGAACTCTATGGCCGGGTGCAGCGTTCTGGCAAGGTCCTCAATAGTAAAAAAAGCTGTACCATTTCCCTTAAAAGAGTATCCCTGGGACCAGTGGGTATCAATTGTATGTGCGGCATATGGACGAATATCGTACATAAACGAGCCTTTAATAAGGTACAGGCTTCATTTGAATAATCAGACCGGAGCCAAAAAACTGTTTGGAATAAATAACCGTGATGATTACATGGAAAAGCGGATCAAAAATGAGCTGGCCCAGTGTGATTTGATAATCAGCAGGTTTTGCCGTGAAGATCAAAAAGAAATAAGGCAGACGGCTCAGACAGCCAGACAAAATATTGTTGCTCGCCTGAATGTTCTTGAGAGTCCCACGGTGAAAAATCTGGCAGGTAATTTTTCCTGCCTTTTTAGAGACCCGCTTTTGTTTGGCATGGAAACGTGTATTGCCCTGGATAGAAAAGGCAAGGGTGAAAAAATTATAGAGTATGTAAAAAGGAGTGATTATTAGCCGTCCTCTGATCAGCATAATAACACCCTGCTACAACGCTGAAGCAACCATAGCCGGAACAATAGAGAGTGTTATTGACCAGAGTTTTGATCATCTGGAGCATATTATTGTTGATGGAGGCTCTGTTGACAAGACCCTTGAGATTGTTGAGGGCTTCAGGGACCCCAGAATAAAGTGCCTGAAAGGGCCTGACAGGGGGGGGTATGATGCCATGAACAAGGGGGTGGAACAGGCTGATGGTCAATGGCTGATTTTTATTGGTGCAGATGACTGCCTGTACTCTCGACATACCCTGGGAAATATTTTTTCATGTAATTTTTTTAACTGCGACTATATCTACGGTGATGTGGAGTATGATACCGGAGAGGTTTTCAGGTCAACCTCAGGAAAGAAAATGCTTTTTAAGAATTCGATTCATCACCAGTCTGTGTTTTACAACAGGCGTGTGTTTGAGTGCTTCAGATATGATGTGGAAAAAAGATTGCTGGCTGATTTTGAGTTGAATCTTAAATTATATATCAATGGAATAAAAAGTGTCAGAGTAGATGAAATAATTTGTAAATGCGCCGAGGGTGGTCTGTCCCGAAGGGCTGATTTTATCGGCTATGATGAAGAAATCAGGGTAAGAAAAAAGTACTTTTCCAGAGGCCTTTTTTTGACCCTGCTCAATATTCAGACTCTACTAAGATTTTTTGCAAAAAAAACAATAACACTAATTAACAATGCTGTGGATGGATCTTTATAATGCAACTCAATCTGGCCCTGACAAAGAATACATTATACCTTTTTTCTGCAAGGGCGGTGAACACTATCACCCTCCTGGCGATTGTCATGATCGTTTCCCGAAAATTCGGGCCGGAAATCTTTGGGGAGTTTTCTTTTTTACAGGCAGTAGTGATGACCAGCATAATTGCAGCAGGCTTTGGGCTTGATTTACTCATGGTGAGGGAAGTAAGCCGGGATCATGAAAAAGGTAATGAGTATCTTGTTTCTGTTATTGCTTTCAAGATTGCAGCATCTGTAATAATTATCGCAGTAATTTGTGCGGGGTTTGCTTTTTCCGGTATCAGTACAAAGCTGTACTGGCTTTTGAGCATCTATTCCATTGTGATTTTATTAAATTCAGTTTCGGTTACATTCTGGCATTATGCAGATGCATTTCAAAGGTTTGATATTCACGCTTTTTTATGGGCTTTATCAAATGTTTTAAAACTTATATTAGTCATTGGTTTTGTTTTTTTAGGAACAGGTCTGATCTCGATAATACTTGCCCTGATAATTGCTGAGATGCTATCCCTTTTAATGTCAGGAGTGGTCGTTAAAAGGGGATTTAACCTTGTATTCCCAAAATTTTCGTTTAAGCTTGCAATTCCTCTTGCAAAAATTGCCTGGCCAATGGCAGTGATTTCGTTTTTAGGAGTTTTGCATTACAGGGTTGGAGTAATACTTCTAAAAATTTTGTCAGACGAGATGGAGCTGGGCCTTTTTGCTGCTGCAATCAAGTTAATTGAATTCATAACAATTATTCCAGGGACTATTTGCATGGTTGTCTATCCGGGCCTGTCGTCTGGTTTTGTTAATAACCTGGCAGAATTTAAATCTGATCTTAAAAATTCACTAATATCCTTTGCGTTTTTAGGGTTGATTTGCGGAATTTTATTATATGCTTTTTCCGGCCTTATAATACAATATTTGTATGGTGTAGAATTTAATGCTTCAATAAAAGCTTTGGAAGTAATTTCTTTTTCTGTAGTGGCGGTTTTTTTAAATGTTGTACTGTCATATGCGTTAATGGCATCAAACATGGAGCTTAAAGCTTCTGTTGTTCTTTTTGCTGCAATCGTTTTTAATTTTGCTATAAATATATATCTAATTCCCAGATACGGTTATATTGGGGCTTCATATTCCATTTTAATGGCTGAGGCCTTCAGGATGATCCTGTTATTTGTTATATTGCTGGCAGCACCGGGAAGTATTTTTAACAAAGCAACAATATTGGAAACTCATGAATAATAGCCTGATAGATATTATTATAATAAGCCACAACTGCTCGGAATGTCTTGAAGATTGCATTAACTCAATCAAAAAATCGATAAATGGTTATCCAGTAAATATCATTGTTCTCGATAATGCATCATCTGATAATTTTGATGAAGTTTCAGCAAAGATTTCTGGCCCCCTTTTTCTGAAAAGCAAAACAAACTTAGGCTTTGCTGCTGGAGTCAATAAAGCACTTAAATATGGTCATGCGCCATATGCTGTTCTTTTGAATCCTGACACAGTTGTCCAGGGGGACTTTTTTAGCAAGGTATACAACTTTATGGAGAATAACCTGGATGTAGGCATAGCCGGACCAAAGGTACTCAATGGTGATGGCACGATCCAGGGCTCTGCGCGATTTTTTCCAAACCCTATGACGGCAATTTTCGGCAGGGGAACGATTATCAGCAAATGGTTCCCAAACAACAGGTTTACAAGAAAAAATGTCATTTCCGTTGAAAATATTCCCATGAAAGTTATGGATGTTGATTGGGTTTCCGGGGCGTGTATGTTTGTTCGGCGTAAGGCTATAGAGGATGTTGGAGCCTTTGACGAGCGATTTTTCATGTACTGGGAGGATACTGACTGGTGCAAGAGGATGTGGAAAAAGGGCTGGCGGGTTGTATATTATCCTGATAGCACTATTGTGCATTATATCGGAGCCAGCAGTAGTAAAAAACCCATAAGTTCATCCTGGCAGTTTCATAAAAGTTCATTTTTTCTCTATCTAAAATATGCCACAGGAAATCAGATATATTTTATACCAATTGCATCTATCGGGCTTGCTGGAAGATTCCTCCTTGTATCTTTGTATCAATTTTTAAATAAATCACAACAGCCGGCTAAAATTGATGGCCAGGAACGAATCAGGGTATTGCGTGTAATATCAAGGATGAATATCGGAGGCCCTTCAATCCATGTCAACCTTCTTAATCAGGGGCTTGATCCCGACAAGTTTGACTCATATCTTGTAACAGGCCGGATCTCCCAGGATGAAGGGGATATGAGCTATCTTTGTGAATCAAAGCCTCCCATAGTCATAGAAACCATGCAGCGGGAAATCAAGCCTGTACTCGATTTAAAAGCACTTTTTTCTATGCTGAAAATTATGATACAGATAAAGCCCCATATTGTACACTCCCACACCGCAAAGGCTGGAACCATTTCAAGGATTGTGGCATTTATTTACAATCTTTTTCCGGGTACTAAAACCAGAGTTGTTCATACTTTTCATGGACATGTTTTTGAAGGATACTTTGGCAGCTTGAAGTCAAAAACATTTTTAGTAATTGAAAGACTGCTTGCAACGGCAACTAATGTAATAATTTCAATAAGCAACAAGCAGAAAAAAGAACTGGTTAATGATTACAAAATTTCAACTTCAAAAAAGATCAGGATTGTCGAGCTTGGCTTCAACCTGAGTGATTTTATAAACAGTTCCAGACGCATGCCTGAAAGTAATGTCAAAGACCCTTCTACAAATAACAATAGTTTCAGGAAAAAATTTCTTAAGGATGATTCAAGTCTGCTTGTGGGAATTGTTGGACGGCTTGTCCCGATCAAGAACCATTTTTTATTTTTTGACGCAGTGAAGATTTTTGTAACCACCAATCCTGATATTAAGGCGAGGTTTATTGTTGTCGGTGATGGTGAGCTTAGGCAGAAGTTGGAAGCATACGTTGATAAACTTGGAATTTCAGAAAAAGTCATTTTTTGCGGCTGGCAAAGGGATCTTGCCTGGGTTTATAATGGCCTTGATATGGTCGTGCTGACATCGGACAACGAAGGTACGCCTGTTTCAATAATTGAGGCTATGGCTTCTTCGGTGCCGGTTATTTCTACCGATGCCGGAGGCATTGCTGACCTGGTTGGAAATCCCGACGATCAGGCGAGGCCGGGTGGTTTTGAAGTTTGTGAACGGGGCGTGCTGTGCGGGAAACAGGATAAGGACAGCCTTGCAATGGGTATGAAATTCCTTGCCACTGCTGATTTTGCTGAAAAAAAGAAACTGGTCGAGTCTGCAAAGTTTTTTGTTCAAGACCGCTACGACAGAAATCGGCTGTTTTCTGATATTGAAAATCTTTATATGGAACTCATGAAATAAAATGGATGCACAAGACATAAGAACCTTAAAAATATTTGAGGAAATTGAAAGCGACCAGGCTCCGAGTCAGAGGGAACTGGCTCAGAAGTTGAATGTTTCACTGGGGCTTGTAAATTCCTTTGTAAAACGACTGGCGCACATGGGATATTTTAAAGTTACAACTATCCCAAAAAACAGGGTCAGGTATATACTCACACCAAAAGGTGTTGCAGAAAAGGCCAGACTCACCTATGAGTATATTCAGTTTTCGTACAAATTTTATAAGGATGCCCGACAAAAACTCCAGCAACTTTTTGTGGAACTTGAAAACTGTGGCGTAGAAAAAGTTATGTTTTTTGGTGTGAGCGATTTTGCAGAAATTGCCTATATATCCCTGAAGGAGACCGACATAATTTTTGGGGGAATTTATGATGACCAGAAAAACGGGGAAATGTTTCTGAATTATAAAATCGAATCACCTGATAATCTTTTGCTTGGCATCTCCGATAGAATCCTTGTAACAGCAGTCGAAACCGGGCCGTGTGTTGAGCAATCTTTAAAAGCTGCAGGAGCACGTAAAAGCAGTATCATTTATATGTAGAGCAAGCTTTTTTTTAAAAAAAACTCTGCAAAACAATAAAAAAACTTTGGAACTATTTTGGATAAACAAAATAAAATTCAATCATACCTGATACAACCGATTTTATATGTGTTCCTGTTTGGGTTGTTTATAAGGGTTTGGTCTTCGATAAATACTTTTGTCATCAATCCTGACGGTATCTTTTATATTTATCAGGCCAAGGCACTGTTTGCTGGTGAGTTTGAAACTGCAAAAAACTGTGGAATAGGGTATGTTTCCCTGTACCCTGTATTGATTGGACTATTTCACCTGGTTATTGATAACTGGTTGGTGGCTGCAAAAGGGGTTTCTCTGGTTTTCGGTTTTGGAGTCCTGATTCCAATATATCTTTGTGCAAAAAAGTTTTTTGACGAGAGAGTCTCTACATTTCTGGTTCTAATTTACGCTGTTATACCAGTATTTACTGGCCGATGCGGAGATGTGCTTAAGGGCCCGGTTTTCTGGTTTTTTTTAATGTGGGGTATTTATTTTTTCATTGCAGGCATGGAGAGCCGCAAAAAATATTTGATGCCATTGTCATGTCTTGCCATTATTGTAGCGACCTTTTCAAGGATAGAGGGCGTTATCCTGATTCCTTTGACTTTGTTCTACATCGCAGTTTCAAAAGATGAACGTAAAATAAGCCGTATTTTTATGTTTTCTCTGCCGATAATACTTTTTGTTCTTGTGGGCATTGTTGTTGCCGGGGCAAGGGGCTTTGATTTCCATAGTCTTTACCGGGTTGATTATATTATAGCAAAAATCGACGAATCTTTTAGTACATATTCTTTTTTTGTAAGCAGGTTTTCGGATTTCCAGGAAGCAGAGAGGGGGGGCCAACTTCAGTTCTTTTTCCAGGAAGCAAAGGAACAGCTATGGTTCATCGCCTTTGGAGTACTTCTAAACAGGACAATTGAAGCATTTTTTATTCCGTTTTTCATAATTTATGTTATCGGGTGTTTCCAGGCAAAAAAAACAAATCTTAAACATAAGGGCTACTTTGTTCTTCTCCAGTTGGTTGCCTATATAATGATATATTTACATATAATCCAAACATGGCAGATGGAATACAGGTTTATGGGAATTAATGTATTTTCAGCTTTTGTATTCCTTGGATTGGGAGTTGAAAAAGTGCTTGGGTTTATTGATGCTTTGAGTCTAAATAAAAAAAGATTTGCCATTGTGCTATCAATAATCATGTTGTTTGTTGCCCCGGTTGTAAAGGATCTAAAACCCAGGCGTGAAAGCAGGCTCGTATTTAAAGAGATTGGAGAGTATGTAAGAACTATTGAAAATAATGATTTTGTAAAAATAACAATGGCTGTAGAATTTCCCATGTGGACGTATTTAGCTGCAAACAAAAAAAGCTCTAACTTTGACTGCCCTGGTGACAGCTACAAAGACTGGGGCAATGAATTCCCTGACTACAGCTCTTTGAAAGCAGAACTTATTAATGGCGGGTATGATTATTTTGTACTTGACAGCAGCACCTGGAAAAATGAATCATTTGATTCCATGAAAAAAGCATTTGAAAACGATTTTACTTTTCTTAAACAATGGAAGTACTCAAAGTCTGTTACATTGTGCCTGTTTAGACTTTGAAGAATAGATTTTACAAAATTTTTGGATAAAACGATGTATATAGTTATTTACAGACATCTCTGGCAATAAATTTTAAACACTTAATTTTACATATCTATGCGAAGTAAAGAAAATTTTCTGGTATTTGGTTCTCCTGATATTGGGCAACCTGAAATAGATGAGGTTGTTGCCAGCATGAAGGCTGGCTGGCTGGGAACCGGTCCCAAAGTGGCCCGATTTGAGGCTGATATGATGGCATATAAAGGTATTTCGAATGCCATAGCTCTAAACTCCTGTACCGCAGCACTCCATCTTGCCATGATTGCTGTGGGAATTGAACCGGGCGATGAAGTTATTACTACTCCGCTTACCTTTTGTGCTACGGTTAATGCTATTATTCACGCTGGTGGAGTACCTGTACTGGCTGATGTTGATCCTTTTACCATGAATATTTCTATCAAAGAGGTTGAAGCAAAAATAACATCAAAAACCAGGGCTATTGTACCGGTTCATTTTGGCGGACGATCTTGTGAGATGTTTTTATTGCGCGAGATAGTAAAAAAGTACAGGCTTAAAATGGTCGAAGATTGTGCCCATGCCATTGAAACAGAGTACCATGGGCAAAAGGCCGGCTCCTTTGGGGATCTTTCAGCTTTCAGTTTTTATGTGACGAAAAATGTTGTTACTGGTGAAGGTGGGATGATTCTAACTGATAATGAAGAATATGCATGCCGTTTAAAAGTATTGGCTCTTCATGGAATGAGTTGCGATGCATGGCGGCGGTTTTCAGATGAAGGCTATCGCCATTATTTAGTTACAGAGGCTGGTTATAAGTATAACATGATGGATATTCAGGCTGCAATAGGTATTCATCAACTGGCCAGGGTGGAGGAGAACTGGAATCGTCGTCAGCAAATCTGGCAGATATACAATAAGGCTTTAGCAGATACTTCCTTAATTTTGCCGGCAGCAGAGGAACCAGATACCAGACATGCCTATCATTTATACACAATTCTTATTGATGAAGAAAAAACCGGTGTCAGCCGGGATGAATTTTTAAACCGAATGAATCAGAAAAATATTGGAACCGGGGTTCATTATTTGAGTATTCCAGAGCACCCGTATTATCAGCAGCGTTTTGGCTGGAAACCTCAAGATACGCCAAATGCCATGCGGATTGGACGGCAAACCGTAAGCCTGCCTATATCTGCAAAGCTTGATGATGAAGATATATATGATGTTATTTCCGCAGTTACAGATATAATTAATTGATGCTATGATTCAAATTGCAACACCAATATCGGATTTATTTTCAGAATCTTTAAATGCAGACAGGCTTTGTGGCCTGTCGGATTGCCTTGAGTGTAGGGATCAAACTATTGACAGCACTCTTGAAAAACAATTTTTATTTCACTTTGATCTTCAGCTGATTCATCCCTGGCAGGAAAGTGATTTACTGTATTTAAAAAAAGTAAAAGCCATGAAGCCGGAGGTTAAGCTGATTACGTTTCATGTTGCCAGTTGTTGCACATTTCCTGTACTCATAAATAGTTTTTTTTATCCAACTCAAAAATCAGTTATGTTGACTGAAGGTCAAATGCTTGAATACGCTTTTCAAAATGTTAATAATTTGAGGGCGATTTTTGGCAATCACATTTCAATTGCCGTTGAAAATAATAATTACTTTCCCACAGTGGCATATGACATAATTACAAACCCTGATTTTATTTCAAAAATTATTAAAAAAACAGGAATCTATTTTTTATTTGATCTGGTGCATGCTCGTGTATCTCATCACAATAATTGTATTAGCTCCGGTGCTGGTATCAGTAAAAGTTTTGATGAATATATATCTGGATTTCCTTTTGATGAAATGGTACAAATTCATATTTGTGGGTCTGACTTCCAGCCTGGTGAAATAGCTCTTGATTCCCATGAAGTTCCTCAAAAAATTGATTGGGAAATTTGTATTGAAGTAATGAAAAATGCGAAAAATTTACGCTATTTAACTCTTGAATACTACAAAGATATTAATAAACTGGAACAAACACTTCTATATTGCAGGGATATTACTCATGAATTATCTTGATAGTCTGTTTAATCTGAAAGACAAGGTTGTTGTTGTAACTGGTGCATGTGGTCAGCTAGGGCGTGTTTTTTGTCAGTGCTTTTTTGATGCAGGGTGTCAGGTTGTGGGCATTGATGTTAATATTGATGCTGACAGCAGGGTCAATGGCGTAGAATATTTAAAAGCTGACATCAGCAATAAAAAAAATGTTGAGGAAAATTTAGCTTCTATTGCACAAAAATATACTAAAATTGATGTCCTTTTTAATAATGCAGGGGTCAGTACTTTTGAACCATATGAAAAACGTACTGAGGATAATTTTGACTGGGTAATGGGCGTGAATTTAAAGGGAACATTTTTTTGTATTCAAGCCTATATTAATTTATTTGATAAATATAAATGGGAAAAGGGAGCTATATTAAATACCGCCTCGCACTTTGGCGTTGTCAGCCCGGATTTTCGGAATTATACAGATTGTGAAAGAACAAATTCTGAAGTATATGGAGCAACAAAAGCTGGAGTAATTCAGATGAGTCGTTATTTTGCTGTGAATCTGGCGGATCGTAGTATCCGTGTAAATGTGATTTCTCCGGGGGGTGTTTTTAATCCGAGAAATCCCCAGGGCGAAGATTTCATAGATAATTACGCTCTCAGGTGTCCAATGAGACGGATGGCTAATCAAGAGGAGATGATAGGGGCGGCGTTATATCTGGCAAGTGATGCTGCAAGCTATACTACTGGACAAAATATAATAATTGATGGTGGAGTAACCTGCTGGTAAAGGAGTGATTATGAGTTTTTGGAGAGAGTTAAGGCAAGCTGGAATCAATACTGACAAAAAGGTTTATGTTATTGCAGAGGCTGGAATTAATCATGGTGGAGATATTGATACTGCAAAGAAAATTATTGAATCTGCTGCACGCACGGGATGTGATGCAGTAAAATTTCAAACATATATTACTGAAAAGCGGGTTCCTGCTGATTCGCCGATATTTAATATACTGAAGCAATGCGAATTACCATTTGATGCATTTGCCCAGCTAAAGAAAACAGCAGAGTCTTGTAATCTTGATTTTATGTCAACCCCCTTTGATGTCGAGAGCCTTGACTGCCTGTGTTCAATAGGTTGCGATACACATAAGATTGCATCATTTGATGTTACTAATTTTGGTTTTCTAGAACAAATTGCTCAAAAAGCAAAGTCAGTTATTATGTCGACTGGAATGGCAAATGCTGATGAAATTCAAAAAGCAGTAAATACACTTGAGTCCGGGGATTGCAAAGTTTCCCTGCTTCATTGCATATCTTCTTATCCCCTTGACGAAAAAGACGCAAATCTTGCTGCGATTTCAATACTGCGTGAACAGTTTTCAAATGTGATCGGTTTTTCAGATCACAGCCCCGGACTAAAGGTTTCAGAGTTAAGTGTTGCTGCAGGTGCGCAGATTATTGAACGACATTATAAAATAACCGATGATTGTGTTGACGCTCCAGTTTCAATATCTGAAAAGGATATGAAGGATCTGGTCGGGCAAATTAGAGTATTAGAAGCTGTGCTTGGCGACGGTGTACTCGGTATTTCAAAGGCTCAGGAAGGTACAGTTGTTTTTCGAAGAACGTAAATTAAATTGCCAAGGGCTTTCTTTTAGATTTTTATTAATTTGTTCATATAATCAAAGGCAACAAAGATGATTGATAAAAAACAGCCCCTTGTTTTATTTTTTGATCATAGCGATAAACCCTTTGGCCGTAAATATAGAGCCAAGAGGATTCTTGCACTCGCAAAATTCCTTCGTATCAACAGTAGAGTGTATGCAGTTGGGCCTCCTGATTACGGGGATATGTTAAAGGGTGAAGTTGAGCGATATATCAGCATGGATTTGCTTGATGTAGATTTAATATCAAAGCAGATAGTTGAGTTTTCACCGACAGTTGCTGTGTTCGACATGGACAAGCCGCCAATATGGTGTTTACTTCTTTTGCGTGGGATCGGAAGCCTTATTATCAGTATTGATACCACCTTTGAAAATGATGAATACATTGACATCAGCATCAATACATGCGACCCGTCTAAAGGCGGTGATTTCAAAGGTCTTGGTTACTGGGTTCCTGATTTGAGATGGGCGCAGACGAGTGAGAATGTTGATGCCGGGAGCCTTTTAGATGAACACAAATTTGATCTGGCCTTAGTAATCAATGAGTATTTGATCAATGATGCAGATTATATTGAACGGTTCCTTGAAAATCTGAGGTTAATGGGGATTTCATATTGCGGAGTCTTTTTAGATGATGATAAGCCGGGGTTTAAATCAGACAATATCCGCATTTTTGAGCATGATAAGGCCTATTCCATTATCAAAAGTGCAGGCCTGATTATCAATTTTGGTATTAATAAACTTTTTGGACTAATGTGCAGCAATACCCCCCTTTGCTTTTTTGCCAATAATAAAAGCGAATTGGATTATATCAATTCAGTTTTGCCCGAGGGAGGAGTTTTTTATATAGGAGAGCTTAATCAGACAGAACCAGAAAAGGTGTGCAGCAGAATTGAAAGTATTCTAAAGGACAGTGAGGTCGCAAATTTTCACGCTTCTTTGTCAAGCTCTATAGTATCAAAAGACAACATCGAAAAAGTTAGCGATATAATCAGTGTAGTAAAGATTTTAAACTGGGATACGGAGTTTTTTGGTTTTCCTGTTGCATTCATTTCCTGCCTGAAACTTAACCCGGATATTGTAAAGTATATATATAGCTTTTGCGAAAAAAATTCCATAAGGCTGCTGGAGTATTTATGTGACTGCCATGACAGGCCCAGCGTACTTTTGGCAGAAAAGTTCGGGTTTAATTTTGCAGATATAAGACTTACGTATGAAAAATTTATTGAATATAATGCAGACTTGATTCCTTTACCGGAAGGATTTTCTGTTTGTCTTGCAACTGAAAAAGACATAAATGTTTTAATGCAGATTGCCAAGGGACATTATTTATCAAGCAGATATTTTTTTGATCTGAATTTTCCAAGGGATAAAGTTAATATTTTTTATCAGGATTGGGTGAGAAAAGCTGTCCTTGGACAATTTGATGATTGCGCATATGTGTTAAAAAATGATGGAAATATTTTAGGGTTTTGCACGATCAAGTTTGATAAACTTTCAAGTGCGATGGTTTCCCTTGTAGGTATTGATCCTGAACATACGAAAAAGGGTTACGCCTTGATGCTTCTGGAAAACACTATTGAAAAACTTTCAGAGCAAGGAGTACGTTATATTAATGTTATAACCCAGGGCAGAAATTATGGCGCACAAAGGCTTTACCAGCGTGCAGGTTTTATAACAAAAAAAACCGAGCTTTGGTATCACCGATGGTTTCTTGAAAATGAAGTTTTCAGCATATAAACAATTACTGTTGGTTCTTTTTTTGTTAAAAGCCATCATTCTTCCAGAGTTGAATGATGCC
>JAOZSB010000415.1 GCA_029939895.1 Desulfobacterales bacterium | reverse complement strand
GTTTAATCTTCCTTTGTAGAGGATTTTAAGGCTGCAAATATGAAAAGAATTTTAATTGTTGAAGATAATCCAGTAAGCCGCCGTATTTTAGAAAATAGTGTCGCTGAAAAAGATACAACTATTGAAGTTGTAGCGGTGGAGAGTGGTTCTGAGGCAATTTTCTATTATTTTACCCAGACCTTTGATCTTATTTTTCTGGATATTTTGATGCCAAAGATTAATGGCTATCATTTCCTAACCATTATTGAAGACAATATACAGGCGGGAAACATCAAGACTAAATCAAATATTGTTGTGCAAACAGCCATACAGTCATTTGCAGAGCTTAAAGCAATTTCTAAAAAGGAGATTGTCCGGGATGTACTGCGTAAACCCATCACGGTAAAACAGGTGCATGAGTGTATGGCGATGTATTGCTGATGGTTCCATGATAAAACAGGAGGAAAAAGCAAACCATGTTAAAAGTTCTTATTTGTGACGACTCCGCAATGATGCGGAGGGTCTTAAAACAAATTATTGAAGAAGACCCCGACCTTGAGGTAGCGGGAATTGCCAGAGACGGTGACGATGCAGTACAAAAAGCACGTGATTTACAGCCCGATGTTGTCACCATGGATATTAATATGCCGGGGATGGATGGCATTACCGCCATGCAATACATTGTTGATGAAAATATTGCCCCGGTACTCATGGTCTCTTCCCTTACCCAGGAAGGGGCGGAAGCCACCTTTGAAGCATTGGCACTTGGTGCCTTTGATTATGTAGGCAAACCGGGCGGCACAGTCAGTATGGATATGGCCTCTGTCGCCCTCGAAATAACCAGCAAGCTAAAGGCAGCCTGTGGTAAGGGCACCAAGACCCGTTTAAGCAGAAAAACACGGACAGCTAGAAAAAAACCTGCTCGACCAGCCAAACGTGTCAAAGCAAGGGTGTCTGCAAGAAAAACCAGAAGCGTTTCTTTTAGAGCAGTTGCCATTGGAATCTCCACAGGCGGCCCAAAAACTATTTTTGATGTGCTGCCCTATCTACCTGAAGACTTAAACGCTGCTATTTTTCTTACCCAGCATATGCCGCCCAGCTTCACCAGAACATTTGCCCAACGGATCAATAAGAATTGCGCCATGAAATGCGTAGAAGCTGAAGCTGGGGCCACCGTAGAACCAGGTGTTATCTATCTGGCCAGGGGAGGTATGCATTTATGCCTTCGCAAAAACATCTCAGGAAAAATCATCATCCGCACCCCAAAAAAACCGGAAACTCAATTTATACCTGGAGTGAATGTAATGATGGAGTCCGTCTCCTCGGTGTTTGGGGCAGATACCATTGGAGTTGAAATGACCGGAATGGGCAATGATGGCGCTGCTGGGATGGTTGAAATCAAGGAGAACGGCGGTGTTACCATTGCCGAAAGTGAAGAGACATCCATCGTCTTCGGGATGCCGAAGGAGGCCATTGCAACTGGCTGTGTTGATACCGTTGTGCCAAGTTATGAGATAGCCGATGAAATTATTGCAGCCGTGGGCTGATTTTATTTTCGCCAGGAAAAATTAATGAAAAAAAAACAAAGCAACTCTTTGTCAACAGATAATGCAAGTCTTACGAGCACAGCGGTAGAGGTTGTGCTGTCGATTATTCCAGAGGCAGTGATAATCCTTCAAGAGCGCAAAGTAACTTATATCTCAGACAAGGCTATGGAGATTTTTGGTATTACCAACGCTAAGGATATTTTGGGTAAATCAACCCGAATATTATATTTCACTGACGAAGATTTTGAGGTCGCTGGTGAAATCCTATATAGGCAGATTCAAGAGCAGGGATATTCCTCTGGAGTTGTTAATGTTAAACGACTTTCTGATGGTTCTCCTCTCCAGCTTGCGGCTAGCTGCAAAACTCTGGACGGAACAGCTTCTAATATTGTTTCAGTCTTTAAAGAAAACACGTCTTCAACTTTTGGCCCAGCCGAAGTATACCAACCAGCTTTAGTTGATTTCGAAAGAAAAGCATCTGAGTTCAGCCAGATACTTGACTCTCTCAAAATGGCAGTTTTGACCATGACCCCAGATGGCACGATTGACTACACAAATACCATGATGAACGAAATTATAGCCAGTTATCCGCGTGGCGTTGGCACAAAATGCTACGAGGCTTGTGAACATATCTGGAGTGAAAATAGGAACGATTTTTGTTCATGGTGTGGAATTCATGATGTTATGGAAAATGGTGTAGCCTCAGATAAAATCGTTAAGGGTAAAGATGGAAAACAGTGGTTGTTTAATTGGGCTCCTATTGCAAGCGAGAACGACACCATTAACAAGGTGGTAAAAACGGTTACCGATATTAGCAGCCAGATGCATGAAAAAAAATATCTAGAGAATCTGCTGCATGATATTTTTTCAGCAATGCCTACTGGCATTGTGATTTTTAACGGGGTTGGCCAAATTATTTATATGAATTCTGCAATGGAAGAGAGGTGGGGGCTTAACTATAGCCAGGTTGCCATGGCAGATTTAGTAGGGTTGGAAATTTACCCGGATAACAGAGCGCTATCTCAGGCTTTTTCTGACCTCAATTTCGGAAAACAGACTAAAAATTTTGAGTTGGAAGTTGAGCGCCATGATGGCCGTAAATATTGGGTTACCACTTCGTTTGTCCCCCTGAAAAAGGAGCGTGACGGTTGGCAGGGTATTTTACTGGAAGAAGACCTGACCAAACTGTCAAGGGACAAACAACAAGTAGAAAAAAACCTTGCTAATCGCGAATCCATGCTTATTGAGCAGGATAAATTGGCGGCAGTGGGCCAACTTGCCGCAGGTATTGCCCATGAACTAAACACGCCAACAACCTATGTCCGAGGTAACATGCAAACCTTTGGCAAATACACCGAGATTATGGATAATCTATTGTCTCGCTTACAAGACGAAGATATTCCATCACCTGAGAAGGAAGCCGCCTTCACAAAACTGACCCAAATAATTGGCAACATGAAAGAAATAGCACTATCATCCTTTGAAGGAACCAGTAGGCTGATAAATATTATCTCTTCAATGAAAACGTTTGTTAGGCAATCAAAAGATGATAATAGGCGGATCAATATTTATGAACCAATCAAAGATGCCCTGGTTCTCGTCTTTAACCGTTTAAAACATGTTGGCGGTGCTTCCGTTAATGGTAAGACTTTTCTGCCTGGGGCTGAAATTGACAAGCTGTTGACTTCTTTCACCGTAACGGGATCTGCTATGCGCCTTTCTCAGCTCTTTATTATTCTTTTTAATGACACCATTGATGCGTGGCAGGAAAATCATGACAAAAAAGAAGATAGCGCCCCCTTAAAACTTGAGCTGGCGGTAGTTACAGAAAATACCAATCTGACAATAAGGATTTGTGACAATGCCGGAGGTATCCCCGATGACGTACAAGAAAAAATATTTGAGCCATTTTACACAACTAAAGCTGTAAATGTAGGAACAGGACTGGGGTTGAGTATAGCAAGGCAGATAGCTGCTGAGCATAATGGCAAGCTCTATTTAGAAAATGAGCCGGGCGTTGGCGCTTGCTTTGTCCTGGAGATAGGGACACAGGACAAAGCTTAATTTTGACGGACTTGCAAAAAGTCCGTCACAAACTAAGGATGGCTAAGCACAAAAGTTCGATATACAAGGAGAGGTGGTTCGACAGGGCTTCGGCCATACATATGGTATGCCGAAGATCTGTCGAAACGCCATGACGCAGAAGATCGAACTTTTTGCGACGCCATCAAAGGTAATTAGATATGAATATGAAGCTTAAAATTTTAATCGTTGATGATGAAGTTGAAATAAGTAAAACATTGACTCGCTTTTTAGAGCTTGATGACCGTTTCATTATTGAAAATGTTACATCACCTCTGGAAA
>JAOZSB010000414.1 GCA_029939895.1 Desulfobacterales bacterium | reverse complement strand
ATTTATGATTATTCTTTCTCATTGTCTTGATCCTCATCAAATTCTGGTTTCATGGGAAGAAAGTTTCCATCACGATCGACAATTACCGGGAGTTTTACTTTAATTTCAAAATCAAGCTTAAAAGCCACTTCATCATTATGGACCACAATGTCTCCGGTTTTGCATTCAACCTGTTTGATCTTGATTTGCTCTCGCAGGAGTTCTTCGATAGCGTCGAGATCGAGACCGTCTTTGATCGAGTCGATCAGATCTTTTTCTCCATCTTTTATTATCTCGGACTCTGTTACCTGCATTTTCAAATTCCTTTAATTACTCTTGTGGTTCTATTTTTAATGTTAAGTTGTCTTTTATGAAAACTATTCTTTAAAACCATACTTGAAGACCTTCATTGCATTTATGATGCCAAGTTTAATGAGTTGTTAAAAAATGGATATTGGATAATAAATTTTTGAAGATATTTTTGCAGCAGAATATGTTTGATTATTTAAAAAAAAATAGATCAAAACAAATAAAAACCAAGGCCCTGACAATGCTCTTTAAATTCAACGTGGTCAAGCTTTTACGGAAAAAAACTGCAAGCAGTGTTTAACCATTGCCAAATAAACTAAAACAGGCTTATATTCAAAAAGACAATTATCAGTAAATGGTAAAAAAATATATTGCTGAGTTTGAAGTTGTCGGAAAAAACATTATCTTAATATTTGATTATTGTCAAAATTTCGACACAGCCCAAAGGAGTTTGACAAAACAGCATGGGAATTTGTGTATGCTGTTTTGCATGGGTCTTGTTCAAGATAAAAAAAATATCTGTGAATCGTAAATTATAGTCATGATGACATCTTTTGCCGGGCAGATTTTGTTGGGACTGGCGAAAATGTCCAGCTTCTGAATTTCTGTTCAATATATCAGACTGCATGCAAGTGGATAAATGAACTATAAAAAATGAAATTGTGGAAAGATGAACCATAGAAAAACCAAAAAAAATGAAATTGTGGAAAGATGAACCATAGAAAAACCAAAAATATTGAAATGCTTGAACGGCGCATTCTGCTGGGTTTATCAATGGAGTGGGATAATGTTCTGGAGTATTTGCCTGGAGCATTGCAGGTAAAGGCTGTAAAGCCTTTGTTCAGGCTTGGAAATTTTTCCGATAAGCTTGGCTGCTGGTATTCAGATAGACGTGAGATCGTTCTCAGTCGAGAGTTTGTCCTCAATCATTACTGGGGTGATGTGCGCGATGTTCTGATGCATGAGATAGCTCATCAATTTGCAGATGAAGTACTCAAAGCCACACCCGGGGGTAAACCTCACGGCCCGGTGTTTAAAGAGGCTTGCAGGCTCCTGAGGGCCAATCCCAGGGCTTCTGGCAGGTATAAACCCTTGAGCCAGAGATTAAGTGAAGACAAAGGCGAGGAAGAGGGTGATACCATTATGCGAAGGGTGGTCAAGCTCATGGCTTTATCCGAGAGTGCAAACAGGCATGAGGCTGAGACTGCCATGGCAAAGGCAAATCATTTAATTAGAAAGTACAACATTCGGGTTATCAGGGAGAATGAAAAACGAGGGTTTGAATCAATTTTTCTGGGAAAACCTGCTCTGCGTCGCAAAAAAGAAGATTATCATCTGGCTGCGTTGCTAAGCAGTTATTACTTCGTGAGTGGAATCTGGGTTTCATCCTTTGTGGTTGAAAAGGGTAAGATGGGCCGTGTTCTTGAAATCAGCGGAACCTGGCGCAATTTAAAAATCGCTTCTTATGTTTTTGATTTTATCAATACCTATGCAGGCACACAGTGGAGGATCTATAATAAAGGGAAGGGGCATAATCGCTACAGGCAGAGTGATTTCACTGTTGGTATTATTGAAGGGTTCAGTGAAAAGCTTGCTGCGGCCAATGCCGGGGTTGATGGCAATGATAAAATGAATACAAGTGGACTGCCCGTTAAGGTGGAGGATCCGCTTTTAAAGGATTATTTTAAACAAAGGTTTCCCAGAATTTCTACAGTGAGTGGCAGGGCTTCCATGTACAATGAAGATATCTTTGATGCCGGTATTAAGCAGGGGCGCAGTATGGTGATATCAAAGGGAATAGAAAAAAATGAAAGAAAAATAGGGATTATAGATAACCAATAAAAACTATTAAATCCCGGCCTGTGGTTACAGACCGGGACTTAAATATTTAATTATTGAATCGAAAATATCCCTTTTAAAAGGAAACCGTTTTATAAAAAAACTGTGTGACAAAGCTGCTCAACCGATGGTTGGCGCAGGAATTCACCAGGTTTTTTATTTGTTGATACGATCCTTCAGGACGTGTGAGCACCTGAATGTTACGACCCTTCTTGGCGGGAGTAACATGTCGTCACCAGTTGCAGGGTTGCGTCCTTTTCTTTCTTTTTTATCTTTAACACAGAACTTCCCAAATCCGCTGATGAGGACATCGTCTCCGCCAGACAGGGATTTCTTTATGATTTCCATAAGGCTTTCAACCAGTTCCGAGCATTTTTGTCTCGGAAGCCCAAGCTGGTCATAGATTGATTCCGTTATTTTAGCTTTTGTGAGGGCCATGGGTTTTCGACTCCTTGAAATATTTTTTAAAGATTAATATAAATACATCTTCTTGGATTTGTTTGTCAAGGATTTCGTTAATATTTTGTAAATAATCAGTAAATTGTGCATTAGCAAGGGCTAACAGGTATTGATCCCGGCTTGAAGATACTGTCTGCGCCTTTATCAAAAATGCCGTTCCTTTTTAATGGCTTCATAGGCTTCCTGGATTTCAACAAATTTATCATTTGCAAACTTCATAAATTCTTCTGGAAGCCCCTTTGAGGCTATTGTATCAGGGTGATACTCCCTGACAAGATTACGATAACGCTTTTTTATTGTTTGCGTGTCATCTGTTTTAATTGAGTTCAAAACCGCATAATGAGAGTCGCTCACCAGGTTGTACTTTGATTTTAAGGCATCAAAGACACTGCTGTCAGATCTGAAAGTATCCGCAGCCGATCTGATAAGGGATTCTTCGGCACTGCTGAATTCTCCGTCTGCCGCAGCCACGCGTAACAGTACATCAAGCATCAGTTCGAGTATTTGTGGCTGGTGTTTGAATTCCTGGTAAAACTGGTTTGCATAATCAGTGAAGCTGTCATTTGACAGTACAGCTTTTTCAAAAATGCTCATTGCTATTTTTCGGGTAACAGAATTCAGGTTCAGATCATTGGTCATGAAATTTTCAACAGACTGCATACCTTCTGTTTTAACATAACCGTCTGCCCTGGCGACTTTGCCGAGCATGGAAAATGCACCGACAAAGAATGTAATCTGAGATTTTTCGCTTCCGCTTATATTGTTTGGGGCATCTTGATCATTTGCGTCCCATTGGGATTCAGAGTCAAATGCATGACCAAGAGCTGCACCCAGGAGGCCACCCAAAGGGCCTCCCATGGAGAAACCAATAAAACTTCCAACTACTTTACCAAACCAGCCCATAAATATTACTTAAATTTTGAAACAGCGTTATCAAATGCTCCACGCATTTCATCAAGTGCGTTCTCCAGTCCAACCTTTATGTCAACCCATGCTTCATCGCCGGATTTTCTCAGTTCAAGGAGCCTGCTTGCAACTTCGTCTCTTTTTGCAATAAGTACTTGAAGGGTCTCATCATATTTTTCTTTCATTTCAGCGGATGCCTGCGCAGCTTTAGCTTTGAGTTCATCAATTTGTTTTCCCCAGTCCTTGAGTTGGGCTTCCAGTTTCTCATAGTATTCATCTTTGATGTTCATTTCTATCTCCTTTAATAATATTTATGCTGCTGGCTGAACCACTCAGCCATCAAATTGAAAACAAATTTTTTTTGAAAGATTTTATAGAATTTTTAATATTTCATATCA
>JAOZSB010000413.1 GCA_029939895.1 Desulfobacterales bacterium | reverse complement strand
ATTACAGCACGTTGGGTGCTATTCTAAAAAGTTAAACGGGACACTACTGATGTAAAGCAATTTGTTTTACTTCCTATAATGCTTCCTTTATGCTGACGGTTTGCATTATAAGTAGTTTTATAAGATATTCAGATCACAGTTGCAACCCCAAATAACTGCCATGCTAATGCCAGGCAAAAACTGGTGCTATTCGCTGGACAAAAGGTATGTCTTGAGGTTGGTTTTTTTGTTTGTCAGGTCAAGTTTTTTTCTAATATTTTCTCTATGAAACTCAATAGTTCGAGTGGTCACGCCAGAAATTTCAGATATTTCTTTGGATGTTTTTCCATGTTTAATAAGATTTGCAATCTGGATTTCTGTTGGTGAAAGATTATAATATTTGGATGATAACTTCCGTGTAAAGGGGGATATAATTTCGTTAAGGTTTGATTCGAGGATACCTAATATGTTTGTTTGATTTTTGGGTAAATTGGAATTCTTTAATTTAGCTATCAAAGGTTTTATTAGTATTCTAATGCTTGATAAAATATCCTCTTCGAACTTTTCTTTATCCTGCTGTCTTTTTTTCAGCAAAACGTTTAATGCTGCATTAAGCTCTTGAAATTCAATGGCTTTTTCTTCTGATTTCTGCTGTGTCAGATGGTGATCTGTTGTATCTACACCCATGGATTGATATTCTATTAAATTGTCTTCTTTGTTAAATAAAGCCCTGTGGGTCCATTGTTGCCAGCGAACCTCTCCATGATCTGAAGCAACTTTCTGGTCATAGGAAACAACTGGATTCTGTTTGTTGAGAGATTTGTAGTGATTGATAATGTGTTTTTGGTTTTCTTTTGAGAAAAGCTTAAAAAAGTAGTTGCCAATAAGGCTTTCCTGAGTTTTGTTAAAATATTTGCAGAAGTCATTATCAACAAAAGTTAATTCACCATCAGGGTTAAAGCGACAGTTCAAAGCCGGCATATCTTCTACTAATGCCCGATATTTTATTGATTCAAATTCTAACTCCATGGTTTGTTCTTCAACATTGACTTCAAGTTTGTCATGGGCCTTCTTGAGGTCGTTTTCTGCCTGCATACGTTCAGTAATATCAGATGAAAAGGCTGATACGCCAATAATTTCATCGTTTTCATCCACTATCGGGCCATAGACTGTCTCATAGTAAGCTTGAAAATTAGCACCGTATTCATGAATTGATGTAATACTGTTCCCTGCCAGTGCCAGATCAAAATCCTTTTTAGCTGCTCCCCGGTCTTGGTCAGCAGTTATGGAATCAAGGATGCTCATACCAATGGCAATTTCTTTTCCATAGGCATCAAGCATTCCTTTTTTGTGTCGTTTGTTAAAAAACAGGTATTTGTAATCTGTGTCAATCCCAAGAATAATCATGCCGCTTGGGCTTTCAATGCTGGATTTCAGAAAAGCTATGGATTTTTTTAGTGCGTCTTCTGTTTTTTTGTAGTCGGTTATGTCTCTGGAAAAGCCTCCAATTTGTATGACATCTCCATTATCATCAAGGATTGGAAAGGCTGAGTGTTCAAAAAATCTTCCATCTCGCTCATCATTCCATTGCACAGGATTTTTTGTGGAATTAATTGTTGGGAGTAGATCCAGTCTTGACTCATTGAATATAAGCGGAAAATCAAATACCGTTTTCCCAATAAGTTCTTCTTTATTCATTCCCAGGCGGTTGGCTAATGTTTCGTTGGTTGCAAGAAAAGTTCCATTGGAACTTATTAGAAATGCAAAGTCTGCTGTAGCATTTATTAGTGAATTTAATTGTCTTTTTCTTTTACGAAGGGTTCCCTCTGCCAGTTTGCGTTCTTCGACTTCCAGGGTTAGTTTTTTTGTACGTTCATCCACCCGTTTTTCAAGTTCGTTATAGGCATTGAGCAGTTGTTCATCAGCTTTCTTTTTTTCTGAAATATCACGTGATAAAAGCTGAAATTCTATTAATTCGTTATTTTCTCCTAATATTGGAGTAAATGATATTTCAATATCAACTGGTTTGTCAGTTTTTGTTTTCAATAAAAATTCAAAGGTTCCTGCTTCTGGTGCTTCAACAAGGGAGTTAATCAGCTTATTGGCAAGTAAAACATCTGCTTCATCTGCAAAATAATTTGAAAAATGATCCCCGATCACTTCCTCTGGTAGAAAACCTCCAATGTTTTCAACTTTCGGGCTGGCATATAGAATTTTTCCGGTTGTGGAAATCCTGACAATAGCATCATTTATGGAACTTAACAGTAAACGATTTTTCTTGTCACTTTGCAGCAGTTTTTTATTTGCCAGCTTTTCTCTGGTAATATTTTTTAAATAACAGAAGAAATTTATGATACTTCCCTGGGCATTTAATTCCGGGACAATTCTAACATCAAACCAAAGTATTTTACCTGCATTTGTTATAAACCTGTTCTCAAATTGATCGGATTTGCAGCTTTTAATAACACGTTCAAAGCAATCAAGCGTAATTTGATGTTGATCTGGCTGCACAAATTCCAACATTGATTTACCAACAACATTTTCAGTCGCAAGACCATCAACAGTAACATTGGTGTATTGAATGTTATAATCCAAATCAATGACAATTATGTGATAAGGCGAATTCTCAACAAGAGAACTCCACTTGTCCTGTTTTTTTTCAAATAAAGCCTTGTTCAATTTCTCTATTTCGTGTTCCAACTCTTCAAAGGTTGGTTTGTTTGACATAGCTGTCTGCTCCAAAATATTCTGCACGAGTAACAATAGCAGCGGTTTCGCTTATATGTAACGACAAAGGGCTTATCTATTATTATTAACTTTTTCTCTAAGCTTTCCTGAACATTTAAATGTAACCACTTTTCGACCTTTCAAAATCATGGGTTTATTTGTTGCTGGATTACGTCCAATGCGCTCTGGTTTCTTTTTTACACTAAATCTGCCAAAATTAGATATTAAAACATCTTCATTGTTTTCCAGTTTTGACATCATAATTTTAACAATCTGGTTTACTATTAATAATGACTGTTTGTAGTTTAACCCAAAATTATTTTGCACTTTTTTAGCAATATGACTTTTTAAGACAATCAAAATAATTTTCCTTTCATCCTGCATTGATGTAAACAAGGACATGGAGCCTTTGCATGTGCGAGGAGTTGCACACTTCCTTAATCAATTTTTATTAACGCACAGGTGTTTCAATTGTTGAAATAAAAAAAGTATTTATATTTAAAAAAGATAACATATTTATAACCTCTTGATTAATAGTAATATACTATACTTTTTGCAAGATTAAAATACCAAATAATTACCATTCTATTACCAGGTCAGAACTGGTATTATTCGATATGCAAAAGGTGTATATAATTAGTAACTTTTTTGCCTGATAAATTACAATCCATAGGGATTCTTTCAAAAAAATTCTTATAAAATCAAATTTCTCTTCATGCTGATAGAATACCACATCAATATGATCGAATAAAACTATTGCCATCTATCCATATTAAATAGATAAATTTTATTAACTGGTATAATTGAAAAAAATATATCTGTTATGAACTCTAATGTTTAATGCTGGTGATTATAGGTTTTAGGTTACCGTGCCCTGATTTAATTAAAAAAGTTCAATTTTTTGTCCCGAAGAAAAAATACTGTTTTGCTGTTGAATCCATATCTCATATAAGAAAAATGGTCAAAAAGCCACTATAAATATTTTTTTCTTGTCAATTTCTTAAAAAGTTGATATGTATTCTCAGTAATCACACTAAAAAGCTGAATAGGTTGATCTATCAATAGGTTTTTAAAATAATACTGGTATTCAGGATAAATAAAGATAATAACCTTTAATACTTTATTTACGTATATTGGAGAATTTTCCAATGTTAAGCCTGAATTATCATCATTGATCATTTATATTTCAATT
>JAOZSB010000412.1 GCA_029939895.1 Desulfobacterales bacterium | reverse complement strand
AACTAGTGCCCAAATCCAATTGAAATTATTCGATTTTTAACGGGACACTACTGCTATTTAAAAAAAACTCAAATTTTACATCAGACCATATTTAAAAAACCAAATTCCTAAATGAGGAGGAATTATCATGAATAAAATATTAAACATTTTCAATTTTTCAGGCAGGGGAAACAAGTCCGACTTTAATGAGTTCGACTTTTATGCAAACGATTACGACATGAACATCTTTAACACTTTTGAAGCAGACGTTGCCTCTGAATTCGGCAAAAAAACTGTACAACCAGTCCTGGGCAAAAACAAACTCGACGGAACCGAGGCAGACGAATACGGCATGTCTGAGTTTTCAAAAATGATGGGCGACCTGGATGCAATTGCAGACAAATACGCATTCCCTCCTGTCAGGTACAATGCCGCTTAAGCAGGATAAATATAATATCAAAGGGCCGCACCCAACAGGGTGTGGCCCTTTTTTTATTGTTACAGGTTCAGGTTTTTTTAACATTTTTTAACAAAACCTGGTCAACCCGCCTATTTCAGCCTGACCAGCCGAAAACCAAGGTCATAGCTTTTGTATCCAGGTTTTGATTTATCCCTGCTGGTTGTTCTGGCAGCCCGGTTATTCAGTGTCCAGCATCCGCCCCTGACTGCCCGATGGGTGCCTTTTTCCGGGCCTTGCGGATCTGTTTCCGGCTCGGAGTCGTATTCTGAATACCAGTTACTGCACCACTCTGCTACATTGCCGCTCATATCGTAGATCCCAAGCTTGTTTGGGGCAAGCTGCCCGACTTCGTGGGGCTGTTCATTGCTGTTTCTGTTAAACCATGCGACTTCTGTGACAGAATCGCTTCCAGCATAGCGCAGGGGTCGCCCCCTGTCCCTTGCTGCGTATTCCCACTGGGCCTCGGTGGGGAGGGCATACTGATAACTGCCGCTGTTCATTTCTGTCAGTCTGGCTATGAATTCCTGGCATTCCAGCCATGTTACTTTTTCAACGGGATTGTCTCCGCCTGTCTTGAAATTCGATGGGTTTGCTCCCATAACGATTTTCCACTGCTCCTGGGTAACCGGGTATTTTGCGATCCAAAAGTCTGATAACTGCACCTTCCATGTTGGTGTCTCATCAAAATCACCATCACCAGCAAAGTCACCCATCATGAATTTTCCGCCCATTACCCACGCAAACTCCATGCCTGTGGCTGGGTCTGCAAAACCGCTGACCTTCTTTTTTGGCCCGCCCCGAACAATCCTTGAACCCTTTTCCAGCCGGATGTCGAACTCCCCGTAACCCTCTGGTTCAACACCAACAACTCGCATTACTTCGTTATAGCCGGGAAGCGCGATTTTTACAGAGTGATCCCCGGCAGGAACATCAAAGACATGATCCGTGACCTTGCCCGTGTCCTTGCCGGCGATAAAAATGGATGCCCCCTCAGGTACAGACGCAACGCTGAGCCTGCCTGTGGAGTTTCTCATCTCGATCTTTTCTTCCCGTTCCTCTCCGGGATTTAAGGAGACCATTTTTGAATAATCAGCATAACCCGGAAGCTTGAAGGCCAGGGTTCTGCTGCCGGGCATCAGCTTGATGACCGTATTTGTTTTTACTTCGTGTTTTTTTCTGTTTATCCACAAAAATACTGTTTCCGGGGTGCAGTCGATTTTTATTCTGGCGTGTTCTGGAATCATTTTGCCGGAAACCTCTGAAGCTGTATCAAATTTCACCTTTACTTCACCGGACAACTCCTTGTGTCCCTCGGCTTCGAACTTATACTTGTGGGTTCCGATTGCAACATCTTCGACTGTAACCGGGGTCATCCCCATGAACCTGCCATCAAGCAAAAATCTGGCGCGGTAGTTACGGGAAAAAGTTTTCACATCTGCTTTTATCGTGCCTGTCTGGGCCGCAAAGATTACATTTATTCTGGATTCTTTGCTCTGTTCTACACGCTCTATTCTTTTTTCTGGAAAAAAACCTTCGAGTTTAAGCCTGATACTGCGCTTTCCAGCCTTGACCCTTGTCAGGGAAAGGGGGGTTTTGCCCCGCTCAACACCGTCAATGAAAACATCTGCCAGTTCTGGCTCAGAAGTAATTACCAGGGAGCCGTACCCGTCTGTTCCGCCGGTTGAGGCAGCAGCCCCTGCCATTGCAGATACAACCCGTTCTTTATCGGTAAAGCCGTTCCTGCGGCGGAATTCCTTTTCCAGCGCCTTGGCCTCTGGCTCATGGATTCCCAGTTCAAGGGCTTTTGACTTTAGTGTCTGCTTGATATTTTTTGGAAGTTCGCCACCAGGCGCAAAGGAATATGCCATCTCCAGGGCAGAGAAAAATTGATCCCCGGCTGACTGGACAACCCCTTCAGTGTGCATAAAACCAGGCACGTTTGAGCCTGTATCAAAGGCCTCAAGAATGGTGTCAACATCGGACAGCCTTTGCTCCACCTCGGTTCGGGTAGCTTTTTCAATAAGATCGTCAAGCTTCTTTACCGTGGCTGAATCTGCCCCGTCCATGTAGTTGCCGATTGGCTCCAGATCGTGATAGCCAATAAGTCTTCCCGTTAAAACCCTGTATATCAGCACACCGAGGGAGTAAATATCTGCCCGGTGGTCAGTATCCTTGAATCCGCTCCTTTGCTCTGGCGCACCATAGAATTCCGTGGCAAAGCTGGCTCCTGTTGAGGTTTTAAAGGCCTGTGACATGAGTTCTGCACGGCTGGTCTCCTTTGCCAGACCAAAGTCGCCAATATAGGGGCGGTTTGCGCTGTCCAGGAGTATGTTTGCAGGTTTAATATCCCGGTGAACAACAGGCTCCGGCCTTTCGTGGAGGGTTTTTACAGCAGAAATTATAGCCCCAAGCATGGGATTGGCAGTCTTCCAGGGCAGAAATGTTCCCTGTCCCTTGTTGATTAAATTCTCATCCGGCCCTATCAGCCTGGACAGGTTGGAGGGGTAGTAATCCATGGTAAGATATGGCTTGCCCCGCCAGATTTTAGTGTCCCTGGCAAAAATTACTCCTGGAACCTTTTCTGCGGAAAGCTTCATCATTATTCCGGCTTCCCGGACAAACCTTTCCTTCAGCTCGCTGATTGAAAGGCCGGATTCCCGCACCATAGCCGGCTGCGGACAGAAAATTTTCATGGCCACCTGAAAATCAATGCCCTTTGACTTTGCCAGAAACACCCTTGCAAATCCACCGCTTCCAATGCTTCTGTCGATTATATAACTGTCAAATTCCGTGAGGTTGTCCGGCAGCAGGTAGGACTTTACCTGTGCATTCTGGTATGATTCTTCAAGGCCGGGTGGTATGGCTCCGCCAATTTTCAAAAGCTGCTCTGCCAGTGTTACAAACTCGTCTGCATCCCTGTCCGGGTCCATTTTTTCAAGCTGCCCGGCATACTCCTGCTGCTGCTTTACCTGAACCCGCGCCTTTAGCTGTGCATAGTCATTATAAAACTCCTTGTACAGCTTTTCAGCTTCTTTTCCTGACTTTCCAGCATATACTCCATCACGCAGGCCCCGGTCTATGCTCTTTATAACCTCGTCAATCCGGTCAAAATTTTCCTCGCTGAACTTGAGCGCAGACAGTGTGTCCCTGGAATCAGACAGCCTTTTCAAACTTAGCTGCTCAGAATACTGATCCAGCCGCTCCTTAATAACAGAAAGCGCCTTTCCGCTCTCTGTGCGTGCTGATAAAGCGTTCTTGAGCATGGCAACTGCATTTTCCATGTCCCCGGAAGTAAAAAGCCTTTTGGCCTCGCTGATTACCGATGCCTGGCCACCTGAAAACATTTCCTTAAAGCGGTTTGTTATTCCCATAGATAGCACTCTGCCTGTATTGAGATTCAAATAGAAAACAGCCAATTTTTATTTTTTATTTACCATAGCATATTAGAATAAAAATTTTTACTAATAA
>JAOZSB010000088.1 GCA_029939895.1 Desulfobacterales bacterium | reverse complement strand
AGATTTTATAAACCATTTATAAGAAATAAAACAATAGATAAACCCCAATATATAAAAGGCAGGGACACCATGGAACTCATGATGTACGCAAAAAACCTCAAGGGCAAAGGCGAGCAGATACAGGTTGCCCTTAATTCCATTAACGGTGATCGGGAAATCGGCACCTTTGATACCCTTGACGAGCTGAAGCTGTGGCTCCTGACTGCTGACCATAATGAGGCAGTGATCGTCCTTGTTGCGGAAAAAAGAGAAGAACTTGCCGAACTCATGCAGGCCCTGCCCCTGTTTAGAAAAGTCAAAATCATCCTGATGCTCCCGGACCGGGAACCGGAAACAATTAAAATAGGTTATAAACTCGAACCACGCTTCCTGAGTTTTCTTGATGGTGGCTTTTCTATCCTTTCAGAAATTGTAAAAAACATGCTGACCAGTGCAGGCAGCGACAATAAAACCGGGCAGGCCAGCGAGCCTGACGGCAAGGCGTGGTAAACGTGATATTGGAAGTGAAGACATTATTTATCAGGCACAAAAATTTGACGAATTACAAACGTGCCTGAAGAAAAAATAGGAGATTTCATATGAATAACCAGAGAGGAATAACCCTGATCGAAATTTGTATCGCCATTGCAATCGTCTCCATATTATCGGTGATAGCAGTGCCAAACATGATTGACTGGAGGTTCAATTATCGTATGACCTCGGCAGTCTATTCACTCCAGGGCGATCTTCAGCTTGCCAAGTCAAGGGCCATCAGGGAAAATGCACTGGTGGCTGTTAATTTTACCAGCACAGGTTATACAATTTTTTTAGATGACGGTGCTGGCGGCGGCACAGCAGAAAATTTTATAGTCGATGGAACAGAAACTATCTTTAGAACCAGAACCCTGGATAACGAAATTGTGGTTGACCTTACTGCAACGACCTTTGCCGGCAACCAGTTTTTTTATAACGGCAGGGGAATACCTGTTTTGGATGCTGCTGGAACCCTGATCTCCGGGACAGATTCAATTGTCATAGAAAATACCACAGCCATAGGAGCCAAAGGCACTTCAAAAACATTTTCCATGAACCGGATTGGGAAAATGACAATCAATTGATACCCGAAGCATGCACTGGCATTGCGTGAAGCATTTTTAATAACTGCCATGGGCAGACTATTTTATGAGTTTATTTGCTGACCTTAGGCGAAATATGAAAAAGCTGTAGATACTTAGAGTAACTTTCATACAAAAAGTGAACAAACCAGATTTTTAAAAAAATGGGGATTTTAAAATGCAGGCACAAATAATGAGCAGACAAAATAATAAAAGTGGCTTTACCATGATTGAGCTTTTGATGGGCATGTCAATAAGCCTGATAGCAATGGCTGCAATTTATGGTGTATTTGTTTCAAGCACTCAGTCCAACACAATTCATCAGGTGACCATGGAAACCCAGCAGAATGTCAGGCTGGCTATGGATATGATGGTGCGCGATATCAGGATGGCGGGGCTTGATCCTGAAAGATCTGCGGGTTCTGGTTTTCAGACATTTACTTCCACGGATATGAAGTTCACTGCAGACCGCAACATGGATGGTTCCATAGACTCTGACAGTACGGAAGAGATTGAATATATATATGACAGTGCAGGTACGCAGATTTTGCAGTGTGTTAATGGTGATCTGGTATCTGATCCCGCTGGCTCCTGCATTCCCATAGCCGATGATGTATCGGCCTGCACGTTTACCTACCTGGACTCTGCGGGAAACCCGGCTGTGGCTTCTACCACTATTGCCACGATTGTGATTGCGATTACGGTTACTGCTCAGGCTGGGAAATACGGCAATGTACAAAGAGACATGTCGGTTCGGATACGATGCAGGAATATGGGGCTACAGTAATCATCCAAAGAAAAACTGTTTTCACAGACTCTGTATATGTCAACAGGATATAAAAATTTAAACTTCAGCGTTAATCATAGATTACTACACGTATTATTAAGGAGGACATCATGATGGTCAAAAATCGCCTGAAAAAAAACGATGGTTATTCAATGATTGAAATATCATTGGCCATGGGCATTTTTGCAATCGGACTTTTGGCAATTGCTTCCATGCAGATCAGTTCCAGAATGGGGGGCAGAAGTGCTGCCGACTCCACCGAGGCTGCGGTTGTGGCCATGGACAAGCTTGAGCAGCTTATGGCACTTGATTATGATGATGAGTCAGGCAACAACCTCAATGATAATACTGGTGATGGAGAGTCCGGGCTTAGTAATAGTACAGTCGGAACTGCCGATTATAACGAGACTGATTCTTCAGGTAAGTACACGATTCTTTGGAACGTGGCGGTAAACGTACCTATTTCCGGTGCAAAAACCATACGTGTAATTGTGCAGTGGAGCAAGATGGCAAAGGCAACAGGTACCCAGGGTCAGCCAGGTACCATTTTTATAGATTCTATCAAAGCACAAAACATTTAATATTGTGAGGTGTGGCATGATAATACGTACTTTGGACAATGAAAATGGTTCCATTATGGTTTTGGTGCTGATGATTCTTGCCCTTATGACAATTCTTGGGACTTCGGCGACCACAACAACAGTTACTGAATTACAGATAGTAAGAAACGATGTTGCATACAAAAAGAACTTCTATACTGCCGAGGCAGCAGCAATAGAAGCTGCACAGATGGTCACGGACTACACAGAGCTTGACGATCTCAGGGAAGCAATTCCAGACTGGATGAACGAGTCTGATACTTACACCTCCCTGACCGATGATACAAACTGGGGAGACTCAAACTCTACTACCTCCTCTGTCAGCACAACCACAAGTTACTCAATAATAGATAAGCAGCTTGCAAAGGGGGCATCCCTTGACGTAAGCGCACCCAGGGATCACGAGCTTGCGGTCATAGGGCTTTGCCAGACCACAAACTCCGGCAAGGTCATGATTGAAATAGGCGTCAGGAAAAAGTTTTAGGGAAAGGAATCAGCCAATGAAATCCAAAAAACAAAAATATGGAAAGCAGAAACCTGTAATTAGTATTTTGATTGTTATGTCGTTCTTTCTGGTATACTCCATGGCAGCGTTTGGTGAAATAAGCGATTCACCAATGGAATCAAAGGTACAGTCTGCCCCTCCCCTTATTATGTTTGTTGTTGATGACTCCGGCAGCATGGACTGGGAATTTATGATGAAGTCCGGCAGTGCAGCATATTATCTGTACGACATGCCTGACAACGCCTACAGCTACAATTCCGGTAATGTAAAAAAATGGCAGACCCAGTGCGTCAGCCACAACATGATGTTTTATAACCCTTCCTCAGACTATACCTTCTGGCCGGGGATGGGCAACGCTGATCTTACTGCACCTGAATCAAATCCTTACGCCACCGGCACGACCTTGAATATGAAGGCGACTTATCTGAGTATTGGTTCATCGTCGAGCTATACAGATGAAGTAGTCATAAATTATAATGCTGGAACACCGACTGCTGTACAGGTAGGGCCATGGGATGACCAGGGAAGTTATGTGTGGACTCCTTCTGATAGTGCATATAAAATGACCTATACAACAACAACCCTGACACCAAACGTTGACTACCATGTATTTATAAACTGGGCGAATAATACCAGTCGATCAAGTTCGGTTCAGCATACTGTTACTCATAATGGCGGAACCACCACCTTTTCAATTAACCAGAAAAATTCGAGCGGTTCATGGTATCAACTGGTAAACCCGCTCAACAGCGGTGCTTTTCAGTTTAACGGCACGGGTGTGGTTGAGCTTGATCATACCAGAACTGCTGATGACCAGCGCGCCGCAGCCAAACAATGCCGTTTTGCAAAAATAGTCGCCAGTGCGGCTGTGGATATAAGCAATGCTCATTACTACACCTGGAATGATGCAAATGAAGATGGTGAGTTTAATTGGGATGATACTGATAACGATGACAAGTTTGACCCGGGTGAAAGTGGCGAAGATGTTTTTCTGGTCAACTTTGTGGATACCACTGGCAATGGAACCTGTGATGACCGAAAATATTACAGATTTAACAGGGTTGATAATGACGAACTCGTTGAAAATGGCGAACTTGTAGAAGTTGCTTTTGATGATCTGCCGGAATCTGTTAAACTGCCGATTACAAGCGAAGAAGACGGCTCAACCATTGGCTATAAATCCGCTATTGATGATCTTCAGAACTTTGTAAACTGGTTTAGCTACTACAGAAGGCGCGAGTTGGCTGCAAAGTCTGCGCTTTCAACGGTTATCAACAACCTCGAAGGTGTCAAGGTTGGTATTTACAGTATCCATGACAGGCTCCAGGAAGTTGTACAGCCTATCAAACTTGATATGTCCGCCACAACAATAGTAGATAATAAAAGCAGCAAGTTTACCACCTCTGGAACCTGGCGCGAATCAGGCTCCCCCAACGAGTATGAGGGAAGCTGTAAATATGCAGATTCTACCAATGCTTACGCAACATGGACTCCGCTTATCCCTGCCTCAGGTAATTACAAGATATATGCCTGGTGGAACAGCTATAATAAGCGGGATCAGAATGCAAAATATACCGTTGTCCATAAAAACGGCACTAATGACCATTACATGAACCAGAGGCTTGAGGCCGGCAATGTGACAGGTGACTGGGTAGAAGTCGGAACCTATGAATTTGAAAAAGGCACAAGCGGTTACGTAAGGGTCACAAGAACTTCCAGCAGTACTGGAGGCAGTACGGCAGCAGATGCGGTTATGTTTGAGCAGACATCCGGCGGCCTGGTAAATCAGGATGCAACTGAATATCTCCTTGATAAACTGTACAGCCTGAACTCAGATGGTGGAACGCCCTTGAGAAAAGCTGTTCAAAATGTTGGCGAATACTTCCATGCTGACGACGGACAGACAGGAAATCTCGGAGCATCTCCCTATTCCATTGAAAGTGAAGGAGGTGGATGTCAACAGGCATTTTCCATCATCATGACCGATGGATACTGGAATGGAGGCTCACCCAGTGTAGGTAATGTGGATAGTGGAAAAGGCTCTCTATACTCGGATAACTATTCCGATACCCTGGCAGATGTAACCATGTTGTATTATGATCAGGATCTATCATCTTCCCTGCCCGATGATGTGCCGGAAAACTCCTGCGACAGGAATAATTTTCAGCACATGGTCTCTTACACAGTAGCCTTTGGTGTTAGCGGAAGCCTTTTGCCGGCAGAGAAGGACGGCCTTGACAATAATTCCAATGGCCTGATTGACGAGGAGGATGAATTCGATCCATGCTTCGAAGTCAGCACCACGCCGATACCATCATGGACGAACCCGGGAAGCGGAGACCCGCAAAAAATTGATGACATGTGGCACGCCGCAGTCAATGGCAGGGGTATTTTTTACAGTGCCCAGAGTACACAGGAGCTGATCGATTCCCTGACCGAGCTTTTTGAAAACCTCGATTCCAGGACAGCATCTGGTGCATCGGTTTCTGTTAATGGCGAGGAACTTGATACCGGCTCTGTCATGTACCAGGCCCAATACACAACAGACGGCTGGACCGGAGACGTGCTTGCATTTCCCATTGATCCAAATTCAGGAGAAGTACTCAGGGAATCAAGCGATGTTCTTTGGAAGGCAGCAGATCAACTACAGGAAAAATCTGATGAAAACAGAGTAATTTTTACATACAAAACAACTGATACTGGAAACGAAGGAACACCATTTCGATTTGACAATCTGCTCTTTGGCCAGAAAAGAGCACTCGACCAGGGCAACTCTACCTGGGACACCGATTCGACCATTGATACAAGGGTGACAAACATTGTCAATTTTATCCGGGGCAGAGAAATTGAAGGATTCAGGAGCAGGAACCAGAAACTTGGTGATGTTGTCCACTCTGCGCCATTGTACAGCAACTCCTATATTCTTGCAAATTCCGATGGCCAGGATAACGATGATGACGGCAGTATAGATGAGGATGGCGAACAAGAGGAGAAAGCCACCATATATGTAGGGTCCAACTCTGGAATGCTGCATGCTTTTGACTCGGAAACCGGCGAGGAAAAATTCTCCTATGTTCCAAACCTTGTCATGGATAACTTAAAATATCTGACCGACTCTGAATACAGCCACAAATTCTTTGTTGACCTTACAGTTTACACCAAGGAAGTCTCAATCAGTGCGACCCGCAAAAAAACACTCCTGGTTGGAGGGTTTGGTAAAGGCGCAAAGGGCTACTTTACGCTTCTGATTCGGGACAGGACAAGACAAAGCGTTGGAGATGGTGAATATGAGTGGGTAGACAGCTTCAATGTTGATAACCTTAGTGGTGGTGAAACCGAGACATCCCTTGCTGCCAACATGTTCGTATGGGAGTATCCCCGCGATACAGACCTTGATGACACTGATCTTTGTGTTGCAGATCCTGAAAATGGTGTAACATGCGATTTCAGTACCGAGGACCCGGACCCAGACATGGGTTACAGCTTCAGCAAGGCATATGTAGTGCGTGTTGAATCAAACACTGAAGACTATAAATGGGTAACTGTTTTCGGCAATGGTTATGAAAGCACCAATGGCCGGGCAGTACTGTATATACTTGACACCTTCACCGGCGAAGTAATTAAAAAACTTGATACTGGTGCAGGCGGAAGCAACGGCCTTTCAACACCGTCTGTGGTTGATGTAGATAACGATAACAAGGTAGATTATATATATGCAGGTGACCTCAAGGGGAACATGTGGAAATTTGACATGAGGGTCCCTGAAAGCGATGAAACCGGATACGTACTTGGCCAGGTTGACGAGGATTACTGGAGCGTTGCCTTTGGTACAGACAACAACGGCGATGGTGTTATTAACTACGATTCTACCGAAACAGACCCGACCCTTGTGGATTCTCCCACAACACTGTTTACGGCAACCAACCAGATGATAACAAGCAAGGCCGATGTCATGAGGCATTGCTCCCAGGACGGATATATGGTCATATTCGGCACAGGCAAATACCTAAACGATACTGACCCTGACGATGACAGGGTTAACCGTGACCAGCGGACTGTTTTTGGAATCTGGGACTATGGTGATGATGCCGACAACAATGAACGTGTAGGCTCCTATGATGCCTCCAGCAATGCATTTACACCGGCAACCGGGTTCAGCTTCGGACTCCTGGAGCAGGAAGTGGATGCTGCAACAACCGCTTCGGGTAATGATCTGCGAGTGCTTACTAATAACGAAACAACCTGGGATACCGTGGAAGATGCCACATCTGGTCAGCTCGATAACCCGGAGGATCATGCTGGCTGGTATCTCAATTTCCCAAATACCGGTGCATATGAAGGTGAGCGGGTGATAAAGGACATACAGATAAGAAATTATCTTGCCCAGGCAATCTCATTTACTCCAAACTCATCCCCATGCTCCGGCGGTGGAAATTCATTTGTATACCTGATGGATGCATGTGACGGCAGCAGGGTTGATGAGGCCCAGTTCGACATAAACGATGATGGCGTAATTGATGAAAACGATTATGTGACCGTCACCCTTTCAGACGGGTCAACAGCCAGGGTCGCACCCACAGCCAGAGCATATAATGGTATGCTCCATATTCCGGTTATTATGAAAATGCCCGATGGACTCGTTGACAGACTGTATTTCAGTACATCAGCAGGCAACACCGTCAGCATGGACATCAAGGGTGCTGGAACTCAAATGCTGTACTGGATTGAGAGATAAAACAACATAATGATAATGTGATTCCCGATTATGAGAACCACAGGAACCTGAAATCAAAAACTTATCAGAGGGAGAGTAAAATGAAAAAGAGATTATGCCTGTCGCTGGTTTTAGCCCTTATTATGGCGTTTTACATATCAGCCGCAGTTGCCGATGAGGAGCCACCCATTTTCCCTGGCTATCCAATGAATTTTTCCGAAACCGGCTACGTTGACCAGGTTAGCAACAGGTCCATTGTAATAGAAGACCGGAATTATATATACAAAAATTCAACAACCTTTAATACACCCATGGCCAAATTTACATCAAAGGCTGTTTTCAAAAGTGGCTACAAGGTCGGAATCCTTCTTGATGAAAGCGGACTTGTGGATTCTGTATGGCTGCTGAAAAAAAAATAAAGTCGCTCTGCTCAAGGTGAAGCCTGCCTTCCGGCAGGCTTCATTAAAATAAAACATTAATTTTGTCTTGATAATATTGCAGACTTTATATAAAAATTAAAAAGACAGTTTTGTTAACCACTGTTTAACAATTATAAAAATCATATATTAACAAAGGGGAAAAAAATGAAGCACATCCTATTGACGGTGGCCTTTATATTTATGTTTTGCGGCCTCCCTGAAGCAGGCTATTACAAGTATCATGATAAAGACGGAAATGTTCACTACACTGAAAATTATTCCGAAGTCCCGGAATCTCAGAGGAAGAACCTGAAAAAATACGACGAATACGTAGCTCCGGAAAAGGCTGCTGAACCCGAGGACAAAAGAAAGCTTCCTGACTATGAATATAAAATTGAAGCTTCCAATCTAAAGGAGGAAGGTGCAAAACTCCGGCAGATAAAAAAAGACCTTGAAGCAGAACACGCAGCTCTCAACAAGGAGCAGGCAGACCATGAAAGCAAAAGAAACGACTATGTTGGTACAGTTGCCAGGGTCAAGGAGTTCAACGCCATCATGGAAGACATAAATAAAAGACTGCTGCTCTTTGAAGCCAAACAAAAAGACTTTACCAAAAAGGTAAAGGACTTTAATAAACGTCAGGCCAAACAATTCCAGAATGATGTAGAAGAACACAAGAAAAGGAATAAATAGAGACTGAAAATAACCACAACTGCAAGGATAATTTTTTGTGATTGAACAGGTTTTATCCTGCAAACCAATATTAAAAAGGGTTTTATGCTTATTGCATAGAACCCTTTTTTTGTGTTTAAAGCGTTTTAGCAGCATTGAAATAGATTCGAAATATAAAGCATTTGCATTCAATTAAAAATATCCCTTGCCTTAATCCAAATCAAAATTTATAGTTCAAATTCTGTTTTTTTTTTAAAACTTTCAATTGCACAAAAATTTCATATTTCATAGCCAAACCACATGAATAAACCAGGTTAAAAGCTTCGATATTAATCAAAATTTATAAGGGGACAACATGGCCGTAATAGGAGTAATCGGAGGATCAGGGCTTGATGATCCAGGGATTTTGCAACAGGCTCAGGACATTGAAGTAAAAACACCCTTTGGTGAGCCAACCTCGCCTTTAACAAAGGGAGAGATCAATGGCAAAGAGGTTCTTTTGCTTGCAAGACACGGCAGGAATCATCAGTTCAGCCCAACGGAAGTTAATTACAGGGCCAACATCTGGGCGCTGAAGGATCAGGGTGCTACACACATTCTGGCAACCACCGCCTGCGGCAGTCTGCGTGAAAAGATCGGCAGGGGTGACCTGGTAATCATTGACCAGTTCATTGATTTTACAAAGCACAGGATCGCCACCTTCCATGAATCATTTGCAGATGGTGCAGTCCACACCCCAATGGCGGAACCCTTTGACAAGGCTCTGCGGGATGCCTTGTTTTCAACATCTAAAAACCTTGGTTATGCCGTCCATAACGGCGGTACTGTTGTTACCATAGAGGGCCCGCGGTTCTCAACAAAGGCTGAATCCCACATGTTCAGGGCATGGGGCGCAGATGTGATAAATATGTCCGTGGCCCCGGAAGCTGCCCTTGCAAACGAGGCAGAGGTTCCCTATGCTGCCGTTGCAATGTCCACAGACTACGACTGCTGGAAAGAAGACGAGGAGCCTGTCTCCTGGGAAGAGATTCTCAAGGTCTTTAAACAAAATGCAGACAACGTGAAAAATGTTTTACTTGATACTATCAAAAAAATAGACTGATACACCTGAGTGCCATTAAAGCCTCAACACAATTCAGGCGGATAAAAAGACAAAGGAGAGAAAATGGATATCAAATCAAAGATCAGAACTATTCCCCACTGGCCCATCGAGGGCGTTATGTTCAGAGACATAACAACGCTGTGGCTTGACCCTGAAGCCAATAAAGAGGCGTACCGCAGGTTTTATGAACAGTACAAAGACAAAAAAATTGATAAAATAGTTGGGATTGATGCCAGGGGATTTGTGTTTGGTGCGGTTCTGGCCTACCAGCTTGACCTACCATTTGTGCCTGTCAGGAAAAAAGGTAAATTACCAGGTGATACAGTTGGCGCAGAATACACCCTGGAGTATGGGGCCAACAATGTTGAGATGCACGTAGACGCAATCAACAAAGGTGACAAATGCGTAATCATAGACGATTTAATTGCAACCGGCGGTACAATTGCCGCAGCTATCAAGCTCGTTGAAGAACTTGGCGGCGAGGTTGCAGAGTGTGCATTTGTCATTGAGCTGCCAGATCTTCATGGCCGTGACCAGATAAAGGGCTATGACATATTTGCTTTAATGGAGTTCGAAGGAGAGTAAGGCTCTGCTGCTTTTTTCAAGGAAAAAAGCCCTGTATTGTCGCTCTGGATGCGGTTTTGGGAAAATCCACTGAATGACTATTCATTTTTTCAGCACATACATTTAGTTGGAGTCAGTGGATATGCCTGCATATATAAATATAGCTGGAACACAATGCAGATTTGCTCTGATGCATAATAAAAATAGCGATAACTGCCAAAAGTTGCTTGAAAACTCCTTGACATTGCAGACCAAGGGCGACTATAGTTATTCTTGTTTTTAATTTTGTGAATGAGTATTCATTTTAATAAACTTTTTTATTAAACTTAACTTCTACAGGAGGGTATTATGGTAAGAAAAATTAAACAGGCTGCGATAATCGGCTCCGGTATCATGGGGGGCGGAATCGCTGCGTTGCTGGCAAGTGCCGGCGTCAAGACGTTGCTTTTGGACATTGTTCCCTTTGACCTGAAGGACGAAGAGAAAAACGATCCAACCGCAAGAAACAGGATCGTAAAAGCTGGCTTTGATGCCGTGCTGATGTCCAGGCCGTCACTTCTTATGCAGAAAGGTGATGCAGCACTTATTTCCATTGGAAATCTGGATGATGACTTTGACAAACTCAAAGACTGTGACTGGATAGTTGAAGTTGTTGTCGAGAACCTGAAAATCAAACAGGATCTCCTCAAGAGAATCGAAGGCATTAGAAAACCTACTGCGATTGTGACTTCAAATACTTCCGGTATCCCTCTAAAGGCGATGTCAGAAGGCCTTAGCGCAGAGTTTAAACAACACTTTATGGGCACACACTTTTTTAACCCAGTCCGCTACATGCATCTTTTGGAGCTTATTCCTGGTGCTGAGACATCACAGGATGTTCTTGACTTCCTTTCCGACTTTGGCGAGAGAGTTCTTGGCAAGGGTATTGTGTGGGCAAAAGACACACCAAACTTTATTGGAAACAGAATCGGCATCCAGGGCATTGGAAAAGCAATGCAGGCAATGCTTGAAGATGGACTTTCAATCCCGGAAGTTGATGCAATATTTGGCCCGGCAATGGGAAGGCCAAAAACTGCAACCTTCAAGACTTCTGACCTTGTTGGTCTCGACACTTTGAAGCATGTTGCAGATAACTCCTATGAGATGTGCGCAGACGACGAAATGCGCGAAACTCTTATAGTTCCGGATTTCGTAAAGAGCATGATTGAAAATAATCTGCTTGGAAACAAAACAAAAGCCGGTTTTTACAAGACAGACCTCACCCCGGAATGGAAAAAAGTAAGAAAGGTTTATGACTATAATACCAACGATTATGTTGACCTTGTCAGACCTACTTTTCCATGCCTTGACGCTGCAAAGAAAGCTGGAAGCACAGCCGAGAAGATCAATACTGTAGTATACGGCGATGACAAGGGTGCCAAGTTTGCATGGAAAGTCCTGGCAAACGGACTTCAATATGCAGCCAACAGAGTGCCTGAAATCTCTGACACTATAGTTGAGATCGACAATGCCATGAAATGGGGCTACAACTTTGAGATGGGCCCGTTTGAGACATGGGATGCAATAGGCGTTAAAAAATCAGTAGAAAAGATGGAAGCTGACGGCCTTGAAGTACCGGCAAACGTTAAGAAAATGCTGGCAGGCGGAAATGAAAGCTTTTACAAAACAGAAGGCGGCAAGCTCTATGCCTTTGATTTCGCAGCAGACGCATATGCAGAAGTCAAAGTAAGTGATGCTGCAATATCTCTGGTTAACCTTAAGGGTGCTGACAAAACAGCCAAGACATGCGCAAGCGCATCTCTGGTTGACCTTGATGATGGTATCTTCTGTCTTGAGTTCCATACAAAGATGAACGCACTGAACGGTGAGATCGTTGATTTTATGGCGGAATCATTAGATTACGTTGATGAAAACGGTCTTGGTCTTGTAATCGGTAACCAGGGTGGCGGAATGCCAGGTGCATTCTCTGCCGGTGCTGATCTCAAGTATATGTTCGACCTTGCAAAAGCAGGCAAATATTCAGATATTGATGCATTTCTCCAAAAAGCTCAAGGTGGAATGCAAAAGACAAAATACTCCAATATGCCGGTTATTGCAGCTCCATACGGCATGACCCTTGGTGGTGGATGCGAAGTTTGTATCGGCCCGGCCGACATGATTGTTGCTCACTCAGAGCTTTACATGGGCCTGGTTGAAATCGGAGTTGGACTGCTTCCGGCTGGTGGTGGATGTTTGAACCTCTGGAAGAGATTTACAGCAGATATTCCAAAGGCTGTAACAGACGCAAACCTTGCTTCCTACTTCATTCCATGCTTTATGAGCATCGCAATGGCAAAGGTTTCCATGTCCGCAGCAGAAGCCAGAGCAAACGGCTTCCTGGGACCAAAGGACAGGATTATCTTTAACAGGGATCTCCAGATTGGTGAAGCAAAGAAAGAAGCATTAAAGATGTTGGACGCAGGTTATGCTCCTCCGCCACAAAAACCGATTAAGGTTTTTGGTGAGGCTGCAAAGGGAATGATAGATGCTGAACTTTACAACATGCAACAAGCTGGTTATGTAAGCGAACACGATGTGTTCCTGGCAAAGAGAATTGCATTTGTTATCAGCGGTGGCGACTGCCGTACCGGTTCCAAAGTTGATGAAGAAATCATCCTCAAGCTCGAAAGGGATGCCTTCTGTGACTTCTGGAGAGAAGAAAAGACCGTTGCAAGGGTAGAACATATGCTCACAAAGGGCCGCCCCTTAAGGAACTAAAATAACCTGGCTTCATTTAATTTAAGCTTATTTAGGAGGATTATATAATGAGAGATGCATATATCGTAACGTCGGTAAGAACGCCCGGATGCAGAAGGAGCAAAGGTGCTCTTAAAGACACCAGGCCAGAAGACTTATTGGCGTTTATCATGAAGGCTGCTGTTGATAAAACAGATGGCCTTGAAATGAAAGACATCGACGACACAATGATAGGCTGTGCTTTCCCAGAAGGCGAGCAGGGTCTTAACATCGGTCGTATTGCAAATCAAATAGCCGGCTTCCCCGTTGAGGTTGGCGGCGCAACAATCAACAGGTTCTGTGCATCAGGGCTTGAAGCAATTGCACTTTCCGCCATGCGCATTATGTGTGGTTGGTCAGACATCTGCATTGGTGGCGGCATTGAGTCCATGTCCTACGTCCCGATGGGCGGAAACAATCCACGCCCCCATCCCCAGACTGCTGCAGTTCATCCTGACCTGTACGCCAATATGGGTACAACAGCAGAATTTGTTGCAACAAGATACAATGTAACAAGAGAAGAGCAGGATCAATTTGCTGCTGACTCACAGATGAAAGCTGCAAAGGCTCAGAAAGAAGGCCTTTTTAAAGAGATCGTTCCAACCCCGGCAGCCAGGTACGCACTCCAGGAAGACGGAACATACAAAAGAGAAACCTTTCTCCAGGATTTTGATGACGGCGTTAGAGACACCACAACTGCAGAAGGCCTTGGAAAACTCAGGCCAGTATTTTCTGTAACTGGTTCTGTTACTGCTGGTAACTCCTCACAGACAACAGACGGCGCAGCCGCAACTATCCTGATGTCTGAAGAGAAAGTTAAAGAACTCGGCGTAACACCAGTCGCCAAGTTCAAAATGTACACAACAGTCGGTTGTGAGCCAGATGAAATGGGCGTTGGTCCAAAGTATGCAATTCCCCAACTCCTTAAAAAAGCCGGCCTGACAATTGACGACATTGACGTTTTTGAAATCAATGAAGCCTTTGCATCCCAGGCAATTCACTGCTGCAAGGAAATTGGCATCACAGGCGACGCAATGAAAAAAGTAAACATGCACGGCGGAGCAATCGCTCTTGGTCATCCTCTGGGATGTACAGGCGCAAAACTCACCGCAACAATTATCACTAACCTCAAAGAGGTTGGCGGAAAATACGGTGTTATATCCATGTGCATTGGTGGCGGAATGGGCGCAGCAGCACTCATCGAAATGGTATAAGTAAAAACTTAAACCATACGCCATACAATATTGTGTTAAAATTCAAATGGGCAGTATCTCTTATTACTAACAAGTTATACTGCCCATTAACAAAAATTTAACGCAAAAAATTTATGCTTTAAAAT
>JAOZSB010000411.1 GCA_029939895.1 Desulfobacterales bacterium | reverse complement strand
ATTTTCTTTATAATTTGAACCATCCGTTTTCCTTGTACCATGCAATGGTTTCCTTCATCCCCTTTTCCATTGTGGGATACTTGAATTGAAAACCAGTTTTCTTGAGTTTTCTGTTGTCCCAGAGTTTGTCGCATGACATGTAGTCGAGAGTTCCACGCTCCAGGATTGGCTTTAAACCAAGCTTTGGGCCTAAAAACTGAGCTACACCAGCGACTGGCTTTAAGACGGCAGTGGGTATATTTAAAAATTCTTTTTCAACGCCCAGAAGTTCCCTGCTGACCAGATTAAAAAATTCAACGGTTGCCATCCTTGTGTCATCGCTTACATTATACGCCTCGCCTATCATGGAATCATTGTCAAAGGCGTAAATAACAGCCTTGCACATGTCCTCAACATGGAGGAATGCTTCAATCTTATCGCCCTTTCCGATCATGAGCATTTTCTGTTTATTTCGGTCGTTGTAGACTGCCTGGAATACGTTGAAAAGACCGTACTCGCTCCGTGTGCCGTAAATCGCAGCCGGGCGGAATATTGTAGCTTTCAGTCCTCTATTTTCAATATAATCCCAGACGTGTTGCTCCCCTTCCCATTTGCTAAGGTTATAGTTGTTTAAGGGGGGAGTAATCTTTGGGTGATCTTCGGCTACAAGGTTGCCGGGGTTGGAGCTGTAACCGTAAACACCCACCGAGGAAAAATGCATAAACCTATCCACACCCGCGTTAACAGCAGCTTCACAAAGGTTTTTTACTGCTGTTGCGTTGATTGCAAAAATAATTTCATCCGGCACAGAGTAATTGTGAATACCAGCCACATGAATTACTGCATCCATGCCCTTTACCAGGCTGTCCAGCCCAGCCTGCTTTGTGAGATCTGACTTTACAAATTCAACATCCAGCGCCTCAAACATGGCTCCATAATGACGGCTCGACACGTCTGTCGCCCTTACCTTAAAGCCCGCCTTCACAGCCTCTGCAACCATATGATGGCCTGTAAAACCTGATGCGCCCGTTACCAACACTTTATATTGTTTTTTGCCAGCCATTTTTTTCACCCTTTATGTTGTAATTCCAAGCCTTGTAAGTGTTTCTTTTTTTGGGATTCCATTATCGTCCCAACCCCTTAATTTGTAGTACCTTGCGAGCATTGCATCAAGATCAACCGCCTCCCAGCCTGCCTCATCGGTTTCACTGGTCATCAATGACGGGAGGGCATCGTCCTTGCGGCTTATCCCCTCCTCACAGTTCATGTGACGCTCAAGATTGAAGATGCGTTCGCCCACATCCCGCAAATCCTTTTGTGTGATTTTGCATCCCAAAAGTCCTGTCAGAAGACTTGCATAATCAGAAAGGTCTGCTGTATTAACCGTGAATTTTGGAATATAACTCGAAAGGAATCTTAATAGAAATTTGGGGAGAATCTTGTACAGGGGATTTTCTTCTAAAAATGGATATTGTGTTTGAAGACAAAATATTGATGCATTGGTCATATCCATCAGGTTTTGAAGAAAGATCACAAACTCGGCCTTTGCCCTGCTGCCGTGGGCCGGGATATATGGCTTGCCTCCCATTGGATCGACTTCAACGGAATGTGTGCTTCCAGAAAGATGTGTTGCCCCGCAGTTAGCTGTGGCATAGCCGAGTCCCTGCCCATGACATCCACGAGGATCATAGCCTGCCATTTCAAGCCCCTTGACATGACATGCAAAATCTTTTCCGCCATATTTTTCCGACAGGCGTTTTACTCCCTCTGCCATGTCATCGCCCAGGCCACGGCGGTACGCAATGTCCTCTATGCTTCTCTCGATTACTTCCGGGTTGCCGAAAGTAATGTCGCTTTCCACCATGCCTTTTTCAGCCAGCTCTGCAACAAACCCTATTGACACCCCGGTGCTGATGGAATCAAGCCCAAGGCGGTTAAGCTTGTCGTTCCACAGAGCAATCTTTGATATATCGCTGATCAAAAGATTTGCGCCCATGATGGCGATTGTTTCGTATTCCGGGGTTACCAGTTTTTTCCCATTGTAGTTTCCAACCTTTCCGCATTTGATGGGGCAGCCTGTGCAGCCGGCACTTTTAATGGTGTGATTGTCCCGGATTTTTTCTGCGCTGATGTCTTCGAGTTTGTCAAAGGATGGCTTGCTGAAATTTCGCACCGGCATGATATTGCTTGAACCGTAAATCCTTACGTTCTGTGCAGTGCCAAGCTCCTTGAGCCTCCTGCCGGAATTATCGTGGCTGAGCACTTTTTTCTGGGCAATCCTTAATGACTTCTTAAAACCCGCAGGGTCCGTGGGTTTAACTTTCAAGCTGCCCGTTGCAGATATGCCCTTGATGTTCTTTGAGCCCATGACAGCTCCAAGACCGCACCGTCCAGCCACACGTTTTTTTGATGCAATAACAGAATACTTAACAAGGTTTTCACCTGCCGGGCCGATTACTACCCACTCTCCGGCATCCACGTGCTTTTCCTGAAAATCATAGGTGTCCAGCCCCCAGTCATCAGCTGCATCCTCAAAGGTGATCTTGTCATCGTTTATATGGATATTGATCGGTTTTTGTGAGTTTCCAGTGACGATCAGTCCGTCAAAGCCTGCCTTCTTTAAGCTTAGACCAAAGCGCCCTCCAACATAGGAACATGCAAATATGCCCGTTAAGGGCGATTTGGAAGCAATCACAAATCTGTTTCCCGCAGGAGCAGCGGTTCCGGCTGTTGGCCCGGTGGCAAATACGAGCATATTGTCACCTGAAAGCGCTTCTATTCCGGGCTTGATGTTATCATGGAGGAGTTTCAGGGCCAGGCCCTTGCCGCCAATGTAGTCCCGCCTTGTTTTTTCCGGGACATCAAGTGTGCGGATTTCATCCTTTGACAAATCAATGAGAAGCACTTTATTGCTGACGGCAGTTATATTTTTCATTTTTTCTTTTTCGCCTTTATAATAATTGTGTCTTTCTTTTGCTGAACATCAAACCCTTCTATGGTTATTTTCATGGCATTCTGATCCACATCTTTTTCTACGCTCTTGAGTATCATTGAGTATACATTGTCGGTCTGCGCAGATAGATTTGCAGGCCGCCCCAGGAGCAGCCACTGGGCAGTGAGATGCTCAATAAAGCCGAGTGTCATGTTGCGCACTATATAAGGATCAATATCATCCCTGAATACTCCCTCTTCTATACCTTCATTATAAACGGTGATTATCGTATTGGTTGTTTTTTTGATTATCTTGTAGGCTTCGGATTTCATGAAATTCCTGCTCCCCTTTAATGTAAGGAGGGCAACGGATGTATAGAGCCTGTTGTTTTCATAAAACTCCAGGTGCGCCTGTATTATCATGCGCAGCTTTGCTTTTGCGCCATGTATGTATGGGACAATACTCATTACACGATCAAACTCTTCCTGTGTGTAGAGCTTTGCTATTGAAAAAAGCAGATCTTCCTTGGATGAAAAATACTCGTAAATAGTTGCATCTGAAATTTTGGCAGCTTTGCTGATGGCTGAGATAGTGGTTTCTTCAAAACCTTTTTCCCCAAAAACCTTCAAGGCCCCCTCAATAATATTTTTTTCCCGCTGCTGAGCCTTGAGGTCTTTTTTTCCATTACGGGGATTTGCCTTTGGTTCCTTTTTTCCATTTTTGCCGTTCTTTTTCATTGTTGTTCCTTTTGTTTCGTGGGTACACGGTCTGTTTATTATTTTTCTTTCTCCACATTCACATCCATAATATTATAATGATGGTCAGTTTGTCAAGTATTTTTTCGAATGGCATTATGAATTTTGCAAAAAAATTATATTGACATTATGATTTTATGATGTATAGTTTAATTACCATAACCGAGACAGAGGGTAAACTATGAGAGAACAAGCAAATAGACATCAGCTAAGCATTAAACAGGCGAACTTTTTTGCGACTCCAATTAAACCACCGACC
>JAOZSB010000087.1 GCA_029939895.1 Desulfobacterales bacterium | reverse complement strand
AAGGCTGAACTCTTAATTAAATTTTTCAAATTCCCTCCTATTAAATAAAAATTATAACAAAACAAAGATTATTGCTTTTACATCTTTCACTGTGATCCAGGTATGAAAAAAAACTACAAATCCAAGTAAGCTAATTTTAATTAGCTGGCAATACAATAATACTTTACAATAGAAAAGGCACGAAAAAAATTTGTAAAGTATAATTTTATTTTTAAAAGGAATTTTTTAGGAATTTATTTCCAGGGGTTCATCATTTGCAGAGAGCATCCTTCACAAAAGGTTGCACCTGTGCCCTGGCTGTAAGATTTGATCAGGGCAAAATGCGCAGGCAGATCTAAAGGGTTTTTGTCTTCTTGCGGAAATGAAGTCCCTTCATGGTCTCTTCCCAACGCGCCAGTTTATCTTCTGTGTGCATGAGGGCTGAGCGAACTTCTCCCCCATTAAACGGCTTAGTGATAAAATCGTTGGCCCCGGCAGCAAAAGCAGTTATTATATCGTTCATGTCTTCGGTTGCCGAAGCCACGATTACCTGGGTCATGCTGTATTTGCGACGGATGGTTTTAAGCAGTTCTATACCATCCATTCCGCCAGGCATATGGATGTCCGTAATAACTATGTACCCAAGCTCTTTATCGAGAATCTCCAAAGCCTCATCAGCTGAGTATGCAGACTTGATTTCCTCCCAGTCAGAAAGAATTCCCTTTAAAAGCAAGTGGATTAATTCATCATCATCTACAATTAATATTGCTTTCATATTTAACCTCGCAATAGAACTGGTTAATCATTAAAAAAAGAATGGAAATATTTTTCATTGTTTATAATAATCTATATTGAGAAACAAAAAAACGCAAGAATAATTCAAAAAAACCACCATTTTCTGCCATATTCAATCTACTTCCAGTCATTATTTCCTGAACATACAAGCAAAAAATGTCAACATATATTGAAATTTATAGATACTGATGACCTGAATCACTATTTTATTCAATTTGCTTTAAAAGTCGTATTCAAACATTAAATCAACACCAGAGGTCTTTTCGTCACCAATTTCAGCCTCCAGGCTCAAGTTTTTTGATATTTCATAGGTAATTTCAAATTGATATAGATTGTCTTCATGAAAGCCCTGCCTGTATGTCACAAAAACATCCGGGGCAATGTATTTTCCAATGGAAAGAGTCCCCCTGGTGATGTCACCGCCACCTGATTCAATGCTGATTGAATCAATGCCGAATTTTTCAGATAAGATACTGTTGAGTTCTTCAGCAGCAAGTTTTCCAGTGAAACTCAAAGCTGCCTTGCCTGCTTCAAAGGCTTGATCACTCTCCAAAGAACTTGCGGGTTTGCTGAAAAGTATATAGGAAATAATATCTGTCCTGTCCATTTGTGGTACACTGTCAAGTGTCAGGAAAAAATCACGAAGGGAACCAGTAATCAGGATAATAATTTCAACCCTTGATATTCGTGTTGTCACAGTAATATCAAGGGCAGGATCAGGCTCCTTCAGCCCCATAAAACTGACCCGCCCCTGCTTGAGGGTAAATTTTCTTCCCTGAAACTTATAACTCCCCCTGACAGCTTCCAAGTCCCCGTAAACAACAAAGCTCGATGCAGTATGCTCCTTTTTTATATTTATATCCCCTGCTATCTCGATATTCTCGTCTGTACCTTTGAGCCAGAAATTTTTCGGAATACTAACTTTAATGTCTCCATAAAGTTTTTTGTAAAAATCAGGCTTTGACTCATTCTCATCTGAAATTACAACAATATTATTATCATCATCATTGTTGTTGATGATCTTTATCTCTTCTGGTTCCCTGTCGTTGAGGATGTCGAGATTAACCTTGCCCTCAAGCACCTCAATTTTTCCCATGAGCATAGGCATATCATGGGTTCCTGAAATAGTAATATCCGGCTTGAAGCGAATATGGGTAGCTTTGCTAAAAGGCATGGACACGTTATCGCCAGTAAATTTCAAATCATAGTCTGTAATATTGAAATTATTCAGACCGCACTCTCCAGTAATTAGTATCTGCCCTACCCTGTCGCCCGCAAGCTCAAGGTTGTTGATTTTAAAACTATCTGGAGAAAAATCCACACTGCCCCTGATTTCTTCAAATGACAACCTGGGGTTTTTGATTTTCAGAAAGCCGCTCTCCACACTTACATGCCCGGAAAGATCAGGCATCAGGAGCTTTCCAATAATTTTTGCGTCCAGGTCTATCAATCCGTCAAACTCAAAACCATCAATTTTAGGAATCGGCAAATCAGACAACACCAGATCTTCAGCCATAACTGTTGCATCAACTTCTGCTTTGTCAAACTCAAGAACAAATGGAATCAAAGAGAATTTGACATGGGCAGTCCCTGCAACATCAAGAATCTTTTTTTCATGAAAATCAGCAACACTCAACTCCCCTGGCCTGTCAATATTTTCCTTTTTCCTGGATATTCCAGCCTTATCCTTACCACCTGCTATTATGCGTTCTCCAACATCAACTATCCCCCCAATTGTGCTGAAAACTTCTTTCGCAACAATCTTGCCTGTCTTTTTAAGCACATTGCTTTTTTTATTCTTTTTGGGCTTGCTTGATACTTTAGTTTTATTGTTTATTCTGGATTTCCTGAGTACTCCAGCCTTTTTGATGTCTACGATTTTTTCAAGAACTCCTGCAAATTCGACCCTGGAATCCTTATATTTTAGAGTTGCATTTGCTTTTGAAAACTTGAAATCAAGTGACTCACCATTTGAAATAAATGCATTACCAGTAATTTCAGGGGCTGCTCCTGTACCAGCTATGTTAAGATTTACGTTTGCAGTCCCTGTCAGGGTGCTGCCTGTAATTTTTTTAAACTTATCAAAATTAAGGTTGGCAATGGTCAGGTCAATATTCTGGGAAGAATTGTCATTGCCTATGGAAAGCCTGCCGCCCATGGAAAGGACTGCCCCCTTTGATACGAATTTACAGGTATTAACAGAAATTTGATTTTCTTTTTCTTCCTGCTTGAAAACAAAAAGGATTTGAGAATCATTTTCAAGCAACTCGCCATTCCATTTAATAGCAGCCCTATCAACTTCAATATTCATTGTCCTGTGCTGCCAATCGTGAATAGTGCCTTTAAGCCACGCTGACTGATCTCCTGTCCGTATTCCTGTTATATCTAAATCAATACGGTCTGGCGCAAGACCGCCTTTAACATTCAGTTTGGAAATATCAAATCCTTCTGCTCCATCTTCAATATAAGCGACCTTATGCAGGGTTCCGTCCCATTTTATTTTATAATCAACATCTGTTGTGTAGTCACGATTATCAAAAATCAGGCTTACCGTCCCTTTAACTTCCGCCTTGTCTCCATTGTATTCATCCCATGCAAGCCCGGAACCCTTTGCTGTATAAGCAGCTTTGATCTCCTTTAACGTTCCAGATGCTTTAAGGTCGGCTGTTGCTTTTCCCTTGAATGTTCCTGGAATTTCAAGCCCCAGGTTGGTGTTAAGAGAAGTAATCAGCTTTGACAGATTGTGTACGCTCGCATGTGCAGTTATGCCTTTTAACTCAATATCATTTACTTCCTGCGTCCTTGTTGCAGGGGCAAGAGTTCCATGGGCCGTGATATTGCCAACATCGGTATCAACTAGCAGATCATTGACAATAAGTCTGCCCCTGTCCCAGTTGCTATTGATTTTAAGATCGAAAACTTCAAAGCCGGAAAATAAATTCGTCTCCTTTTTATCCAGCAAAAGTGATACATCTGCTTTAATGCCCTGGTAGTCAAAATCACCAGGAATCGTGCCAGATGATTCAACCTTGAAGCAAAGATTATCTGCTAAAACTCCAGCCTGTTCTTCTGCTGAATTATCTCCTGCCTTATCAATTGTCTTACTGTTTACTGAATCATTGAGTTGCAAAGCAGAAAGACCAGTCCCCTTTGTTGAAGCATTCAGATAAAAGGGCTTTATCTTTTCACTGTTGTTAAGCCCTGAGGCATTTGCAAAAAGAGTTGAAAGGCCGAGGATCCTGTCATGCGCCTCTGCATTGATTGAAAGTTTTCCTGCCCTGTAATGCACCTCTCCCTTTGCATCTTTTATTTCCCTGCCCATTACATGAAAAAGCGGAGAATCAATACCAAGGTCAACGTCAGGGCCATTGGTTGCAAGCAGGCCCGAAAGACCAAGGGCGTAATTCAAATCCACCTTTGTATCCATAAAGGATGCTTCATCATACTCAACAAATCTGCCAACAACCTCAGGAGTAATATTTTTTACTATACCATGGCAGTTAACATTCAAATCATTGTCATTATTTTGGTTTTTCACAAATGAAAGCCGGCCGATTGATGTCAGATTAGGCAGCAGGCTGGAGGCTTTATCAGGATTTTCAATAAACCCGTTGAGATCAAAGTAAACAAAACCGGGCTTCCCTGATATTGTTATTTCTCCAGAAACGATATCATCGAGCTGATAATCAAGCTTCAGGGTTTTATCGATTTCAGCAAGGACAATTTTTTTTGCATCAATATTAAAATCAAATAAATTTGCAGAACCTTTTTTCCGGGTTGATTTATTATTGAAAAAGTCAAAATCCCCTTCAAGATTGATGCTCCCATCAAAATTTGCAAAGGATTTACGGGTTAAGATCATGCCATTATTTAAAAGAAGATTTTTCCCGCCATTGCCAAGGGCAAGGGTGCAGGAAAAGGCATTCAGCCGGGTTTCGATTGCAGGGGTAGATAAATCAAAGGAAAATCGATTAACTTCTATGGTTTTTTTCTTTAAATCTAAAACCGAGCTGAATTCAACAGAATCAGCCCTGATTATTGTGTCTGGGTTTTTAATAGTGACCTCACCCTTTGTAATGGTCACACTGTCAAGGATAACTTCAATGCCGTTATCGTCGCCTTCAATGTCTATCTGCTCATCTTCTTTTTTTATGGCTTTAGTTTTTATTAATTTCTCAAAATTCCATACTCCTTTTTCATCGGCAGTCCCATTTACTATTGGACTCTTGATATCAATACTGCTGATGAGAAGTTTTTTATTTAGAAGCATAGGCGAGAAGTAAAGCACTGAGATTTCATCAGCCTCAAAGATATTCTCATTTTTGTATTTAAGGGTCGGTTTTATAAGGGTAGCTGTAAATAACAGATCACCATCAAGCTGTTCAGCAGTAAAAGTTCCGTTTATTTGAGTGCCGATTTCATTGCAAATATAGGTAAGCAGCGTTTTTCTGGCACTATCTGTCTGCAAAAACAGGAACCCGGCAAGCAACACAATAGAAACAAAAGCAAAGGAATAAAGTACAGTTCTTGCAAAAAACTTTATTTTAAAGGAGTGTTTTGTTTTTAAATTTTCAAGTTCTTTTTTCATATTATTTTTAATTTAAAAAACCAGATCAATTTTAAATTCAATTATAAAAAGGGCTGCAATAATTTCAACAAACTCTTCTGGAATTTTTTAATTTTTTTTGTAAACCCGGTGAAAATGTACAGATTAAAATTTTAGATTCTCAGGAATCTCACATATTTTACTTGTTTTGTAATCATAAAAGACTATACCAGTCTTAGCTCTGGCAGTTTCAATACCAGTTTCGCTGTTTGTAAGGCGAAAGAAAAAATCACACCCGTATTTGTTAAAGTCATTTGCAGCAACTTCTATTGTGATAACATCTCCGTGAAAAACCTGGGTTTTATAAATCAAGGCAGCATCAGTAACAACAAGCCCAATCCCTTCAATTTGTGTTTCTGTATAACCGTATTTGTTCAAAAACCGCAGCCGGGCCTCATGCACCAGCGAAAGGGTTCCGTCATTACCAAGATGCCCACCATAGTTGATATTGCTTATATGCACTTCAACATTTGTAGTAAACTGAAATTTATCCGGCAGATCAATTATCACCCTTGCCATATATTTTACCTCCACAGCCTTTTTTTCAGGCCCGACGATCTGGATATACTGCGCCTAATTGTTGCTGCAATTATTTCCCTGGTACCGACTATGGTCACTTTTTTCCTGGCCCTTGTAATTGCAGTATACAAAAGCTCCTTTGTCAAAACCGGGTTATCCTTAAAAGGAAATGCTATCAGCACCTCATCAAACTCCGAACCCTGGGACTTATGCACAGTCAGGGCGTATGCTGTCTCAATTGCCGGAAGCCTCTGGGGATTTACAATCCGCCCAGGGAAACATGCCCCAAGAACTCCTTCAGAGTCCCACTCTCCTATCACACCAGTGTCCCCGTTGAAAAGCCCTGCATTATAATCGTTTCTTGTAACAATAACAGGTCGTCCCCTGTACCACGGCACACCCGGGTATTTGTGGATATGCCCACCTGCAAGCAAGGTTCTTTCAATGGTCTGATTGATAGCTTCAACGCTCACCAGCCCCCTTCTTAAAGGACAAAGAACAATAAACCTGTTAAATACTTCCATTGCCTGATCCGGGTCTGTAATTCGTGACAGATCAGTAAATTTTGATAATGCGGTCCTGCTGATTACTGCTTCAAAATTCTTTTTTGTTTTTGGCTCAATCCATTCAATGTCAGTCCCGCCCTTTTCAAGCAAAGACAGCACAGCTTCATCATCAGAGGCATTGACTGCATCCTTGAGTGAAGATATTTCGCCAGTATCATCAAATCTATAACTTTTTTCAAGCAAAACAATTGAATCACCAGGGCCAGGTGAAACGCCTTCAGCAATTGAATCAAAGCCGGCAATGCCGACAGAAGCAATTTGTTCAGCAAATTCCTTTGAATAAGCACCCATGAAATCACCAAATACATCACCAAGCACGTTTCCTGCCTCCACCGATGCGAGTTGATCTTTGTCACCCAGCAGTATCAGGCGGGCATCATGGGGAAGCGCCTGCACGAGCTTTGACATCAGGGCAAGGTCAACCATTGAGGCCTCGTCAACCACAACAACATCAGCCTTCAGTCTGTTATTTATATTGTGTCTGAAATGGATACTGTTTTTCATTGCCCCTAAAAGCCTGTGAATAGTCAGGGCCTTGTCTGGTATTTTTTCGAGTATTTGTTGAATTTTATTTTCAGTTTTTTTCGTCAGCCCCTGCTGCATGGACTTTTTCGCAGCAACTATAGATTCACTCAACCTGGCCGCAGCTTTTCCTGTTGGCGCAACAAGTTTTATAACAATTTCTTTGTCATTTTTATTGTCATCAAAAACCTCAGCCAACACCGTCAGCATCCTCCCTACGGTGTGGGTCTTCCCGGTTCCAGGCCCGCCAGTAACAACACAGAACCGCTTAAAAACAGGAATAACACAGGCAAGCTTCTGCTGGTCAGCACCTGCCCCCTTGTCAGGATAATACCGTTCAAGCGCAGGTTTAAGACGAGCGATATAAGTATCGTCAATTCTTTCGCCTTTTGTCCTTTCCAGTATTATTTCTGCAAGTTTTTCCTCATATAAATGAAGCCTGTGCAGGTAAAGCCTGCCATCGGGATCAAGTATTATGGGCAGGTAGTCGCCAGGCCTGCCAACCATTGAGTTTTTTGAAAGTATCTCCTGTAATTGCTTATATTCAGAACACTCAAACAAAACCTTTTCATCAAGTTCACTAAGTATTTTCTTGCCTGCATATTCATTAATATCTATGCCTACATTACCGTTTTCTGCGGCATTGCTTAAAAAAGCCGCAATCACCAGCAAGTCATCACAAAGGTCATTTGACTCCCTTGCGATAAATGATGCAAAATGAACATCAATCTCGTTAAAGACTCCGGCTTTCCAGATTTCCCTGAGTATTTCAGAAACAAAAATCGGATTCATCCAGAAACCTCCTCTTCAAGTGCCTTGATAACACTAAAATCAGGCAGGTCAGAATAAACCCCGGTTTCCAAGCCGACTCCCCGCAGAAACATATAGTAAACACCGCCAAAATCTTTTTTATAGTCATAGGCAGGTAGTTTTGATTTCAAATACATATGCAATGCAAGAGTGTAAATATAATACTGGAGCCGATAGCCATCAACTGCAATGGCCGCGGAAAGTGCTTCGTGGGAATAAAAATCCACGCCAGGGCCGAGGTAATTGGATTTGTAGTCAAGGATATAGTACTTCCCCTTATACCTGAAAATAAGATCAATAAAACCTTTTATAAAGCCTTTTTGAATACCCCTTTCAAAGCGGTCTGATTCTGTGCTGTTGCCCTCACCATCTTCAACAGGCAGTGTAGTAAGAGTTTTATAAAGACCTTCAAAAACACCAGGATTTACAGGAAAATAAAATTCCATTTCAACAATCCGATCTTTATTGGAAATCTTGTCAAGTGAAAGCCCGTCAGTATTTAAAGGTTCACAAAGGGCTTTTTTTACGCACTCAAGCACAACAGGAAGCCATTTTTTTTCAAAGTCAAAGGACGTGAGTTTTTCTTCAATTTTTGCGCTAAGCTCTTTGTCGTCCTTAGAAGTAAAGTCGATTTCTTCAAATATCTCATGAAAAAAAGTTCCAGCCTTTGCACCCTTTGGAAATGCAAATATCCCCTCAACACGCCCTATGTCCTCAACCATGTACGGCATAGCATGCACGTCCCTGTCCGGGGTGTCGAGAAAATCCTTTTGATTGGATATCATTGAAGAAAAACTTGAAATCCCAAAATCTTTTTCAATTAAACCAGAAAACTCCCTGACCTTCAAATCATGCTCATCAGCCAGCAGTGAGGTTGATGCGACATGTTTTTTATAGGCTGATGGTTTTTCAATTGCAATGCTATCTTCATTTTCCGCAAGCTGTGTTAAATCCTTCTTCATTTCAATGGCAGTAAAACCACTCATGAAATCTTGATGCTCGTTCATTAAATTGTCACCAGGTACTTTGTCATGGGCCAAAAAATGAAGAATATACGACATGGCACAGTTTTCAGTGCCTTTAATATCACCCCACATCAGCACGCACTTTTTCACTGCCCTTGTCAAGGCAACGTACAATAGTCGCAGGCTTTCAGAAATGGCCTCTTTTTCTGCGGCTTCCAGGCTCTCCTCGGACCGGGCAAGATCGAGAACCAGGCCCTTGCTGCTGCCATCTGTTTTATCTGCCAGATCATGAAAAAGTAATGCACCCTTACCCCGTCTCAAATTAATTTCATCCCAGGCAAAGGGGCAGTAAACCACCGGGAACTCAAGGCCCTTGCTCTTATGGACAGTAATTATCTTTACTGCCAGTTCATCGCTTTCAAGCCTGAGCTGAGACTCTTCTGAGCTTCCGCTATTATCAGTAAGTTTCAGGGAAAACCATTTTAACAGGCCGGAAAATGCAGGTTTTTTATCTTCCCAATATTCATGGAGAAGTTCAGAAAGGTGCAGAAGACTTGTTAGCCTGCGTTCGCCATCGTCAAAGGCCAGCAATTTTGAGCGTACTTTCTCCCTGGTTAACAGTGCCCTGAACATACCCATAAAGCCTTTGGTTTCCCATATCCTGTTGTATTCAAAGAAATCTAAAAATTTATTTTCCAGGTATTGATTTTCTTCGTCCACCACTAAATCAGAAGCATTTGCACCAAAGATGTCAGTAGAAAGGGCCGCCTTAACCTTTGAAGTATTCAAAGGCTCTGCAATCCCGCCCAGAACAAGCAGCAGGGCGTTTGCTTCCTGTGAGTCAAAGACGTTACCAGAGCTGTAAATAACCGATGGAACCCGCCTTTTCGACAGCCCGTCCTTTATTGCAAAAGCCTGTCTGTTCGTCCGAACAAGCACTGCAATCTCTCCTGCATCCTGCCCTCCATTAAAAACAGAATGTGCTATATCATCGGTTACTGCGTCGCAGATCAGGGTGACAGCATCTGTCTTTTTTATCTGATCTCCATCATCGGATTCAAAAAACCACATTTCAAAACTGCCGGTCTCATCTGTTTTTGCGGCCTCGCCAGGTTTAAAGCCAATATCTTCAAACACAAATGGCAGGTCTTTATTGCCGAAAACAGCATTTACTGCATCAATCAAACCCTTGTTTGAGCGATAATTTTTTGTGAGAGTATATTTATTTTCCGCATCATTTGCAGCTTTAAGGTAGGAGAAGATGTCTGCTCCCCGAAACCCGTATATCGCCTGTTTTGGGTCGCCAATCATGAACAGGGGAGTAGTCTCATGGATAAACAGCCTGGAAAAAATATTATACTGCATTGAGTCAGTATCCTGAAACTCGTCTACCAGTGCGGCTTTATAACTGTACCTGACCGACTGCTGAAGGTCGTACCCACGCGGGCCAGACAAAGCATCATTGACCAGCGAAAGGAGGTCATCAAAATAAAACAGGTTGCGCTCCTTCTTTCTTTTTGCAATTTCTGTTTTATAAAAATCAAGAAGACGAATTTTGAGGTATAGAACCGCCTGTTCCATCTCCAGTTCAAGTTGACCTGCTGATTGCAGTAATTGCCCGGCAGCAGTAAAAATTGCATGTTCAGGCGGGGTTGCGCCTTTATTGAGTCCACGTCCTGAAGTAAAAAAAGAGTCTGCAAATTTTTCCAGATTGGCAAAAACCGGGAAGACCTTTCCATGGGAATTCAGGAAGTCATCCATCTCTGCAACTAAAGCACTGACTTTAATTTTCCGCTTTGTGTCATCACCTTTTTTGGTAATCCCGCCATATTTTGTACCGCTCATGCCGGGCTGACAAAGAAGATCTATTGCCCCCTGCTTTTCTTTTTCCCAGAGTTTTATCAGCTTTTTCAGATTTTTTTGATATGAAACAAGGGCTGGCAGGTCACTATTTGAAACATCGGGGATTACTTTTATATCATCAATATTTTGAATCGGAATAAATTTAGCAAGATCATCAGGTGTTTTTATTCCTGCTTTTGATTTCAGGTACGATAAAAATTCAATTGGAAGACAATAAAATTTGGTTCTATAATAGTCCTCAAGCACCTGTGTTTTAAGGGAGTCAATATCCATGGCAAGGTCAGTGTCAAAGAGACTGCCGGTTTCAAAAGCATTTTCCTTTAAAATCCGCTGGCAGAACCCGTGAATCGTGAATATTGCAGCCTCGTCAAAATCGGTCAGCGCGTCTTTTATTTTTTCCACGGCTGTAACAGGTTCAAATTTTTTTACTATTGCTGCGATATTTGGATCTTCACACTCTTTTTCTTCTATTGCCCTTCTTGCTGTAACAAGACAGTTTCTAATCCTGCTGCGGAGTTCGTCGGTTGCTGCCCGGGTAAATGTTACCACAAGAATATTTGCAGGATTAAAGTTTTCCTCAAGGATTAAACGCAGGAAAAGCGCTGAAATCGTGTAGGTTTTTCCAGTCCCTGCACTGGCTTCAATCAGGTTGGTTCCTGCAAGGGAAGAATTAATTATGTCTATTTCCCTGGTATTCATACGTCCAGAGCCTGTTTAAGATTAAATAAAAAGCTTTCATATTGCTTCCATTTTTTTACGGAAGTCTTATAAATCTTATTTCGCACCTGTAGATTACTGCCGGTTTTTACGGGACGTTTGTTTTCATAAAATTTCAAACAGGCTTCGTCCCACTCAAGCTCAACAAAATCGAGCATCTTCCTTGACATACCCTCAACATCATCAAGGAGATCCTCGTACTTAACTTCAAAGATTTCCATGGGAAGCACGTTGCTCCAGTGTGCCATGAGCCGCTCATACTCACGATAATACATCCCAAGGTTGCCAAGGTCATTTTTGTACCCATGCCCCTGCTTAAAATCATTAAAATAGCACGACAGGCAGGTATCCATGGGATCACGCCTGCAATGGAAAACCTTTGCAAAGGGAAAAAGATGATAAATCAGCCACAAACTTTCAAAATTATGAGGCATTTTGTCAATTACAACAGGTGAACCCTTTGAGATTTCCTCAACTGCTGCGAGGTACTCCCTGGCAAAGCCTTCTGAATCCTCCTTTGTAATTTCGTGTTTAAGCTTGTCCCTGTCAAAGAGCTTCCCGCTAATGTTTCCAATGAAGTACAGCTCACCAGCCCCGAAAACATCACTGTGACTCGAAAGTATCTGCTCCACAAGGGTGGTTCCTGATCTTGGCATTCCAAGTATAAAAACCGGGAGTTTTGACGATACACCAAAGCCTTTTTTCTCTTCAAAATATTGTGCATTAAAGTTATTGATCCTGAAATCAGTAAGACTCTGGTATGCTTCAATGGTGAAGTCAGAACCTTTAATTTTTTTTCTTATCTCGTTTCCAAGGTAGTAATTGTGGAATGACTTTTGATGACTGCCAATATCACTGTACATCTTTCCCAGGGCAAAGTGGAGTGCTAATTGATCGGTTTCAGATAAGTACTGCTCCTTCATTTTTTCGAGTGTTTCAAATTCAGGAGCATCTGCCTCAAATTTCATGCAGCTTGCCAGATTTTTATAGGACTCTGCATAATCAGATTTGAGGTTGATTGCCTTGTTATAGGCATCCAGAGCTTCATCAATCCTGCCGTCTTCCTGAAATATGGCTCCCATGTTGTTATATGTTTCTGCAAAATCGGGCCTGTATATCAGGGCCTTTTCATACTGCAAAAGTGCGTTTTCACTGTCGCCTTTTTCATGGTAAAATGCACCCAGATTGTTGTACGCATCAGGACTATCTGGTTTTAATTGCACTGCTTTATTGTAATATTCAATGGACTCGCCAAGCCTGTCCATATCCCTGAGAACGTTGCCAAGGCCGATGTATGAAGAAACGTGATTTGAATTTGCTGCTATTGCCTGTTTATAGGCATCCACGGCCTCGTCTCGCCTGTCGAGCTGTTTTAAGGCATTGCCAAGATTGTTTAGGGCCTCTGCGTAGCCTGGTTTTACTGTTAATGACTTTTTATAAAATTCAACTGCCGATTCAAACCTGCCAAAATCAAAAAGCACGATCCCTTTATTATATAGGGCCTCTGCATTTTCCGGCTCCACGGCAAGTGCTTTGTCATAGCTTTGCAAAGATTCTTCAAGGCGTTGCTGCTTGTAGTAAATAACGCCAAGATTACAAAGATAACTGGCATTTTGCGGCGATATTGCGATTGCTTTGTTAATAGATTCCACTGCGTTTTGAGGCATACCAGAGTAAGACTGGGCAATTCCCAACAAATGCCATGTATCTGCATTATCAGGATTATTCGCAGCAAGCGGCTCAAGTATTTTTACTGCATCTGCGTATTTTCCAGCCTGAATCATTTTCGATGCCCTGGAATACAGCTCATTGGACTCTCTTGCTGAACCCGGTGTCATGCCTGCTTTTTCTGTCCTGCTGTTTATTTGAACATTACCGATTTTTTGAGGCTTAGTGGTTTGTTTTTTTGTGGCCTGTTTCTTTATAAATTTTTGTGGATCAATTTTTTGGACAATGAATTTATACATTTCAGAAAAAGAATATGGATTATGAATTTCAAATTCATGCCAGTTGTCCAGATTGGTCTCAAGGGGATCATCGGGGAACTGGCTTTTGTATCTATGTCGTAGGTTTGGTTTAAGGCTGCTGAATCCAAGAAACTCAAGGCTGTTTGCCTCAAGTATTTCTTTTATTTGCGGCAATTCAAAGCGTGATTCCTGCACATGGAAAAGGAGGTCACGGCATGATGAAAGTGTGAAAAAATCGCCAAACAGGGCAGCATTTTTTGCCCTGTGTCCATCTTCGAAACCCCACAGGGTTTTTCTTAGTTCCCTGATTCCATTGGGCGAGAGTTCAACATTGTTTTCCTTGATAAACTGACGTGCTGCAACAATTGACTTCCTGCCGATTTCACTGTAAAGGCCGATGAGCATCAAGCCATTTGTGTTTAAAATTTCAAGAAGCTTTTTCAGGCCCTGCTCTGGCTCCTTTAAATGATGAAGCACCCCGGAACATTCTATAATATCAAAGGTTCTGCCAATTTCATCAATTTTCAGGATGTCAGCCTGCCCAAACTCAATGTTGCTGACTCCAAAGGATTCTGCTTTTCTTTTTGCATAGGCCAGGCTTGACAAAGATAGATCAACCGCCAGAACATGACTGTCACTACAATGTTTTGCAGTATTTATCGGATGCATTCCAGTGCCGCAACCTGCAATAAGTATTTTGGGGGAATCAGATATTGTTATTCCCTTTGCTTTTACATGTGACTTTAGGTGCGGTACTTGATTGGAGTAAAAATCAAGGGTCGTGCCTGGATTGGCAAATGCCATCTCCTGCCAGCGGGGATAAGGGTTTTCTTCGTACTGCTCCTTTACTTTTTTCGATACAATATCATCAACCCTGGTAAGAACATTCATTGTGCCTGAAGCAATACCTAATTCGCCGTCCCTAATTAAAGAACCACGAGAACGTATACCACCAAGATATGATGAAGTACCAAAACCTTCTTTAGAAAGTAGAGCTGCTTCTTCTTGACGATTATAGAATTGTTTAACTGAATCTTCTACAATTCCGCCAGAACATGAAACTGTACAACCTCTATCAGTACCGCCATTTGCTATTAAAGGTGAAGAAGGAGCTAAGTGTCCCTTCCACATAATATTATAAAAGCATTCTTCCCAAGTGTTACCGTAATTTTCTGTAATTCTTTTGTAAAGAGGATGCTTTTTAGGTATAAAAGAAGGAGCATGTTGTGCTAAATCTTTTGCTATACGATCTATATGACCTTTGTACCCAACAGATTCAAATAGAACT
>JAOZSB010000410.1 GCA_029939895.1 Desulfobacterales bacterium | reverse complement strand
GAGCAAAAAGAGATTGTTGAAATACTAAAGAAAATTGATGATATATTATTTTTAAACCAAAACAAAATCGATACTTCCAAAAATCTCCAAAAATCCCTAATCAATCAGGTATTCTAATTATGGCATTTACAGAACTAAACAGCGTTGAGTACTACATTATTCATGAGTTGTCGGGTGTGAACCTTAATAAAGAGCAGGCATTGGAAGGTGTTGACGGTGGCGGGCTGTGGGAATACAGGTCTGCAAAGGAGTTAAACCGTGATGTCAGTGATGTGCTGATTGAGTCAGAGCTAACCGATGCCCTTGTCAGGTTAAACCCGGAAATCAAGCAAAACCCGGAACTGGCGGATGAAGTAATATACAAGCTCAGGGCGATTATCATTTCTGTTAACAGCAAAGGTCTGGTGCGGGCAAACGAAGAGTTTTACAAGTGGCTGACAAATGAAAAGACAATGCCCTTTGGGGAAAATAATAAGCATGTGGCTGTGAGGTTAATTGATTTTGAAACCTTAGAAAACAACAAGTATATTGTAACAAATCAGTATCGCATTCAAGGCAGAGAAACAAAAATCCCGGATGTGGTTTTGTTAATAAATGGAATGCCCCTGGTGATTGGAGAAGCAAAAACACCGATCCGCCCCTCCATAAGCTGGGTGGATGGTGCAGCCGAAGTACATGATGTATATGAAAACGCAGTGCCACAGCTTTTTGTACCCAACATTCTATCCTTTGCTACAGAGTGTAAAGAGCTGTTTTATGGTGCTGTGCGTTCTCCCCTGGAAAACTGGGCACCCTGGCGCATTGAAGATGAAAACCAGGCTATTGCCAAGGCCCTTGGGGTTGCCGAGGTTGGCAGTCAATTGATCGACCTGCTGCAACCAGTACGCCTGCTTGATATTCTGCTGAATTTTTCTCTATTTTCCACCAATAAAAAGAAACAGCGTACAAAAATTATCTGCCGTTTTCAGCAGTATAAAGCAACAAACAAGATTGTTGAAAGGGTTAAGGCCGGAATCATAAAAAAAGGGCTGATCTGGCATTTTCAAGGCTCTGGCAAGTCCCTGCTCATGGTATTCGCGGCTAGGAAACTCAGGAAAGCACCAGAACTTAAAGCCCCGACGGTAATCGTGCTTGTGGATCGCACAGACCTGGACACCCAGATTACAGGCACTTTCAACGCCGCAGATGTTGCAAATGTTGTTACAACCGAAAACATCAATGAACTCCACAGCCTTTTAGAACACGATACAAAAAAAATCATCATATCAATGATCCACAAATTCCGTGATGCAAAACCAAACATGAACACCAGGGAAAACATCATAGTCCTTGTTGACGAAGCACACCGCACCCAGGAAGGCGACCTCGGCCGCCAAATGCGTGCTGCCCTGCCCAATGCATTTTTGTTCGGACTCACAGGAACACCAGTCAACAAAGCAGATAAAAACACCTTCTGGGCATTTGGTGCGCAAGAAGATAGGGAAGGCTACATGTCAAGGTATACCTTCCACGATTCCATCCGTGATAATGCAACCCTGCCCCTCCATTTTGAACCCCGGCTGGTGGATGTGCATATTGACACAAAGTCCCTTGATAAAGCATTTAAAGAATTTAAGGAAGAAGCAGCCCTCACAGATGAAAAAGCCGATGCTCTAATTAAAAAATCTGCAAAAATGTCAGCGTTCCTGAAATCACCTGAACGGGTAGAAAAAATCGTTGAAGATATTGCAGTACACTTCATGGAAAAGGTCGAACCCCACGGGCTAAAAGCCATGATCGTCACCCCTGACCGCACAGCCTGTGTGCAATACAAGGAAGAACTTGATAAGCATTTTAAAGTTGAAGCAAGTAAAATTGTTTTTTCAACATCTGCAAATGATGATCTGGAGTTTAAGCAAAAATGGGGAATCGATAAAAGCCAGCAGGAGAAAATCGTTGATGCTTTTAACGATGAAAAATCTCCCTTAAAGTTTATTATAGTAACTGCAAAACTCCTAACAGGATTTGACGCACCAATTTTACAAACCATGTACCTTGATAAATCCCTCAAAGACCATACCCTGCTACAGGCAATCTGCCGCACAAACAGGCTATACCCAAACAAGTCTTTCGGAAGAGTTGTGGACTACTTTGGCGTTTTTGATGATGCTGCCAGGGCATTACAGTTTGATGAAAAAAGCGTTAAACAGGTAATTACAAATTTTTCAGAACTCCGTGACAAGCTGCCCCAGGCAGTACAGGACGCTCTTTCCCATTTTTCAGGGGTAGACAGAACCCAGGAAGGCTACGAAGGACTCGAAGCTGCACAGGAAGCAATAAACGATAATACAAAAAAAGATGCCTTTGCCCGTGACTACAAACACCTGTCCAAAATATGGGAATCCCTGTCCCCAGACCCGATTTTAGATGACTATTCAAAGGATTATCTCTGGCTGTCCCAGGTGTACGAATCAGTAAAACCATCATCGGACAATGTCGGTAAGCTGCTTTGGTTCAAGCATGGCGCACAAACCACAAAACTGATACACAAAAATATCCATGTTGGCAATGTGCATAACCTGGATGAATTTGTTCTCGATGCGGATGTTATAGAAGACATCTTCAATAACCCAGACCCGAAAAAAACAAAAGCACTGGAAAAAATACTCATAAAACGTTTTAAAAAACATGCCGGAGACCCAGTATTTAAAAAACTGAGTGAACGCCTGGAAGCACTTCGTGACAAAGCTGAACAGGGACTGATTACTTCAATAGAGTTTGTAAAAGAACTCTGCAAGATAGCAGAAGAAACCATCAAGGCAGAAAAAAAAGGTCAGGAAAAAACACCCAAAGCCGCACTGACAGAACTGTTCCTTGAACTTAAAACCGACAAAACACCCGCTATAGTTGAGCGCATTGTTAATGATATTGATGAAATCGTAAATATAGTCCGCTATGATAACTGGCAGGATTCCCAATCCGGCGAACGGGAAGTAAAAAAAGCATTAAGATCTGCCCTCCTGAAATATAAGCTACATAAGGATCATGAGCTTTTTAACAAGGCATACGCCTATATTAAAGTATATTATTGATTTATCATTTTCCAATAAATATTTGGAAAAGGAAAAATCATGAAACAAACTTTCATTCTACGAAATATTAACCTTGCAAAAATGAAGGTTAGTAGCTTCATACACAACCCATTCAAACTATATAGATTAGTGACAGCAAAAATGTGACCATATATTGTTAGACCCTTTGATTTAATTTTTATCCAAAGAAACAGCCATACTGATCCCCATCTATTGCTTTAACTAAACTTGATAGATCTTTTGATTCTCCAGGGCTTTCATACAGCAACCACTTCCCATTACCTCTCTGCCAATAAAGCTTCCAAAGCTTTCTGGATTTAATGAATTTAATTTTAGCAAATGACATTTGAAACATTTCGCCCGTATCTGTAAAAATCGGGCGTAGTTCAGATATGAGTATATCCTGTTTTTCTATTTTATAGCCATATTCCAGTTGACCCCACACATACTCTGATGTGCGCTTATGACAAAGTCCGCCAACTTCTTTTTCAATTAGTTTAATATGGAATTCACTTAACGACATGGCCCTACCGTAAATTTAGTTTTGTCTTCCTGAGCAGTTAATATTATCATTTTTTTTTCATCTTTCTAAAGAACAAAGCGACTTCTTTATTATGCAATTTTTAATTTACTTCACATCTCATTAATAAATTTTATCTACCACAACTCTCCTTTCACTTCAATGTAATTATCTGAATGATAAATATATATAATAATTATAGAAAATCTTTAGAGAATACAAAGAAATGGAGCATAGCAACAAGAAACACCAACCACAAAGACAACCATTTAAACCACAGGAGAAAACCCCATGACTCAAAAAGATTACAGCACTTCTTATTCAGAAGACAACTTTTGGAACAAAA
>JAOZSB010000086.1 GCA_029939895.1 Desulfobacterales bacterium | reverse complement strand
GGCGACCTTGAAGGCGCAAGGGAGCATTTGAATAAGGCACTTGAATCGGACATCAATAACTTTGGGCTGGATCATTCATATGTTGCCATTGATCGTTCCAATCTGGCATTGGTTTTAAAAGACCTCGGCGATATTGAAGAAGCAAGGGAGCTTGCAGAGACTGCGTACAATGCCATGCTCAATAGATACGGCCCGGATTTCCCCATAACGAAAAGTTGTAAAGCAGCCCTCGACAAATTGCCAAAGCCTTAACCACGCTGCCCTGATGCCGGGGGTGCTGGCATTTCAAACAAACTTCGCTAATGTTCCTGTGCAAATCCCGCAGGCTTTTTTTGCAATAATGGTATTGTGTAAATCTTAAAAATGGATTAAAATTTGTTTTTTGGGATGCGGTTGTATTATGGGTGCGGTTGTATTATAGCAATTCTTAAATGGTTTTAGCTTTGAGCGAAATTAGCGAAAAGGTGAGAGAAACAATGATGCAGTAATTCGGTGCTGCCCAGGATGGGTGACAGCGGCAACTCGTTGCCGGTGCCCGCAGGGCAGGAGGGAGCGAAATAAAAAGCAAGGGCAACGCAAAAGGTGAACCAGCCACAAAAGAAGTCGCAACCTCTTGTGCTTCGCACACTGGCAACGAGTTGCCCGTGTCACCCACATCTAAGAAATTGACATGATGTTTTGCATATACTGCAATTGGTATGCTTTTTAATCGCTAAAACCTTTTAATAGATTTTATATCCAAAGAAAAATCAAACTTTGTGGAGCCTGACATGAAAGCCTTATCAACATCATTTAAATACCTGGCAGCCCTTTTGCTCGTGGTTTTTATCATTGGGTGCATGGACTCAAAAAAGCCTGATACAAAAGATAAGCTTGATATTAAGATTAACCCGTCAGAGCTTAAAACAGATATTCCATACATTGACGCTCACAACCATTTGTTTGGTGGAAAAGACGGCAGGGGGTTTTATGAGGCAGCCACCCATGCTGTAACAATAATGGATGAACTAAATATCAAAAAAATGATTATAATGCCGCCCCCGCAGGCACAGGGCTTTGGCAATCGTGGTACTTTTTTTGATCTGTTTCCGGCTGTGCAAAGGTATCCTGGCAGGTTTGCCTGCCTGGGGGGTGGTGGCTCCCTCAATATTATGATCCATCAAAACAAGCATAGAAAAGTTTTTAACAGGCCGGAAAAAAACAGGTTTCGCCAAAAGGCCGAGCTTTTTCTTTCCAAGGGCGCTGTGGGGTTTGGAGAGTTTACCGGGGTTCATTTTTCCTTTGCCAATGACCACCCCTTTCACTCGGTTTCGGCTGACCACCCGCTTTTTCTTTTTCTGGCGGACATAGCAGCAGATCATAATGTTCCCATTGATATTCACAATGAAGCAGTGCTCCAGGATATGGCCTTCCCCAGCAGTAAAAAGTTGGAACGCTCACGCCGTAACCCCAGTTTGCTTTTGGAAAACATGGCTGGCTTTGAGAATCTGCTCAAGCATAACCGTAAAGCAAAAATCATCTGGGCGCATTCCGGGTGGTGCAACACCGGCGACCGAACCGCAGAGCTTAGCAGGACGCTCCTGTCAAAAAACCCCAACCTGTATATGAGCATCAAACTGAGACCGGGAATTGCCAAAGAAAACAAGATGCTCAACCTGCGAAAACGCATCATCCCGCCACAGTGGCTTGCCCTGTTGCAGGACTTTCCTGACCGTTTTATTATCGGTACAGATCAGTTCTACTCAGCACCAGGCGGAAAACAGCTCCGCCCCCAGACAAATGCTGTAACACAACTTTTCATGAACACCCTGCCCCCTGATCTGGCAAAAAAAATCGGGATGGAGAACCCTTCGAAACTGTTTAATTTTCAAGGTGTCTGTTAAGGATATTTCAGAGGTAATTTAATTTGATTACAGGAGATGTTTTTGTAAACCAGCAGGGGTTTTTATTTATGCCTGCACATCCTCAGCAGCAGGAAAATATATATTAAAGGTTGTTCCCGAACCAGGCTCACTTTCGCACAAAACATACCCGTCATGGCCTTCGATAATGCCGTAAATAACCGACAGGCCCAGCCCCGTACCCTTGCCAATATCTTTGGTTGTAAAAAACGGATCAAAAATATTTTCCATGGTTTTTTTGTCCATTCCACAGCCAGTATCTGCAATTGACATGATGACGCAGCTCCCCGTCTTCAAGCTCTTTGCACCTGGGTGCTTATCGAGAAAGGACTCGTCAATAACGCCATTCTCAGTTTTTATGTAAAGCATACCGCCCTCAGGCATTGCATCTCTGGCATTTAAGCACAAGTTCATTACTATTTGTTCAATCTGCCCTATGTCCGATTTGATGGATAGTAAATTTTCAGCCAGGTCAAGCTCTACATCAATCATGCGAGGTATAACCCGATCAAGCATGGACATAACCTTTCTGATTTCAGCATTCAGGCTGGTCACGTAAAGATTATAATCAGACTTGCGACTGAAGGCCAGCAGCTTTTTTACAAGATCTGCCCCCCTTTGTGTTGCGCCAAATATTCCCTCCAGATTTTCCTGATCCTCTGGCCTTGCATCCAGCAATAATAATTCTGCTGTACCTGATATTATATAAAGCAGATTATTAAATTCATGGGCAATGCCGCCGGCAAGGATTCCAACGGATTCCATTTTCTGGGACCGCCGGAGCTGTTCCTCCTTTAATTGCAACGCCTCTTCCGCCCGCCTGCGCTCTGTAATATCTTGAATTATTCCGGTGATTTTAGTTGGACTCCCCTTTGCATCACGCTCAATCAAAGCCTCTTCATGGATTATGCGTTCTGATTCATCGGGCAGGATTATTCGGTATTCAATATTGTAAGGATTATCGTCAGATTTTAATGACAGGTCAGTTTGTCGGATAATATCATTTCGGTCATCAGGGTGTACCGACTGTAGAAACAGCTCAAAACTCGGAGCAACAGACTGTGGCTCAAGCCCTATGATTTTGAATGTTTCATCGGACCACCAAAGCTTGTTGGAAACAGGGTCTTGATCCCATATCCCAAGATGAGCAATTTTCTGTGCCCGAACTATCCATTCAGCCTGGTATTCTTTGTCAACCACAATCTCGATTTATTACAATACTATAGCATAGTGAAAATAAACATCATCGGTAAGCGGAACCCAATATGTATCATATGTAATGTCGCCTGCTGGAATTTTTTCGTTAACAGGTTCCTGGGATGCAAGAGCTTGATTGGCTTTGCAAAAAATACATTTTATACCATTTGCAGGAACCGACTGATTTTTTGCATAGTACTCTTTGTCCTCATCCGTGATGGATGCCTGCTGCCCAAAGGTGTCCCAGCAAAAAGTACCCACCTTAACTCCAATCTCCTGTGCGACCTTATTAATAGCGACAACCCGCCTGTCCTTTCTAATAAGCATTGCCGGGTATGGCAAACTGTCCATCAGCATCTTGTTAAGGTGGCTGTTTGCCAGCAATTCTTGAGTTTGTGCTGCAAATTCCGATTTGTCAAAGGATTCCTTAGACATACTACCCCCTAAAGTGACAATAGTATTATTTCAATAGTTTTATACACCTTGTTATCCACGAAAGCAATGCGATATAAAAGAATATATCAGGTTTTTATCCTCCTTGCAAGGCTGAAATCATTTGAAAATTTGCATTTCCCCAAAGCTATGTATATAAGTAAAACAATCGACGGATTGGGCGTAAATAGCTATGCCATCAACGCTCCTGGTGCATGTCAGATCAGGCTGGTTCATCGAGGACTTCACGGACGAGTTTTAAAAACTTGGTGCTTTTAAAGGGCTTTGTAATAAAAGCATGGTTGCGGTTTTCGCTATTCCTGGTAAAGCCTTCCTCTAAATATCCACTGGCAACAATTACCTTTGCGTCCGGGTCAATTTCAATAAGCTTTTCAAGGCACTTTTTGCCGCCCATCCCAGGCATTCCCAGATCAAGGATAACCAGGTCTATGTCACTTTCTGCATAGGCTTCAAGGGCAGCTTCCCCGCTGGTGACATGGGTTGCAGTATACCCCGACCGATCAAGCATCGCCGTCATAACACCTGCAATGGACTCTTCATCATCGACAACCAGTACGGTTTCTGTGCCTTCAAACAATTGTCTGTCTTCATTTTTCGTAACAGGTATTTTTGTTGTGTTATCCTCAAAAACAGGAAAATAAATCGAAAAAGTTGTTCCAGCTCCAGACTCACTTTCACAGGCAATATATCCATCATGCCCCTTTATGATGCCATAGATAACCGCCAGTCCCAGGCCCGTGCCTTTTCCGATTTCTTTTATTGTAAAAAATGGATCAAAAATATGTTCCATGATTTTTCCATCCATTCCAGTGCCTGTGTCAGAGATCGTCAGGATAACACAGGTGTCTCCCTTTAAAATCAACGGGGTTCCAGACTGTTCACCAGGAAGTTCAGCCTTGCTGAAGGCTTCATCAATAACGACTTTCCCGGTTTTAATGGTCAAGGTGCCGCCATCGGGCATGGCATCCCTTGCATTTAAACACAAATTCATTACCACCTGCTCTATCTGTCCGCAATCTGCCTTTATGGAGGGCAAATTTTCTGCCAGATCAAGCTGGATTTCAATCATGGGAGGCAAAACTCGTTGAAGCATTTTAACAATTTGTTTCAGCTCATTATTCAAGTGGGTTATATACAAATTGGTTTCCGACTTGCGGCTGAATGCCATAAGCTGCTTAACCAGGTCGGCCCCCCGTTTTGTTGCGCTGATTATTTCCTGTAATCCCCGTTTATCCGCAGGATCTGCATCCTGCAATAAAAGCTCTGACGTACCTGATATTATATAAAGAAGATTGTTAAATTCATGGGCAATGCCTCCGGCGAGAATTCCAACGGTTTCCATCTTCTGTGCCCGCTGGAGCTGCTTTTCACTCTCCCTGAGCTCGGTCTTATACAGCATACCGTTAATTCCATCAGTGATCCTTAAAGCAATCTCAAAAAAAACCCTTTTTTCCTGATCCGTCCAGGTGCGGGTTTGAGAGCACTGGTGCATACCAAACATCCAGGGATCGCCAATTTTTGTGTGGATGCTCATAAACATCTGGGACAATACACCAAAGTCTTTGAGTGTATCATCGGAAACAGGCTTCTGGTTTCCCTCTCCAAAAACCACTGGAAGCCCTTCAGCAGCCAGGGCTTCACGAATGTCCCCCTGCATGGGCGGTGTCATGGGTATGGGCAGGCCAGCATCCTTTGCTCCTGGATATTGGCTGCGTGCCGATTCATAGGGTACTCTAAATTCCGGGGCATCAGGGTTGCAGGGATACAGCAGCCAGACCCGGTCGCTTTCAAATATTGATAATGTCATTTCAATAACATCACTGAGCATTGTTTCTGCATCTTCTGCCTGCTGGATTACATGGTTGATCCGGTTGAGTATTTCCAGAAAATCAATATGATTCTTCAGCTCCTGCTCTGCCTTCTTTTTTTCTGTGATGTCACGTATTGATCCAACGATGTTTTTCCTGCCGGTTATCAAGTTGGTAAATGACTTCTTGACAGTAGATATAGTGCGAATGCCTTCTGGTGTTGAGATGTCTTCCTCGTTAATGTCTGGTTCATTTGATGACAAGACAATTTCATCATGCTTCCAGAACACATCGGACTGCTCTTTGGGAAATATATCGTAGTCTGTTTTGCCTATCAGATCATCACGATCATATCCAAATTTTTTGCAATAGGCATCATTGAGTTCAATCCAGATGTGTTTTTCATCCTTTACAAAAACTGGATCGGGGATACCGTCAACAATGCTGTATAAAAACTCCTTGGTCTGCGCAAGCTTCACCTCTGCCTGCTTGTGCTGGGTAATATCAACCACTACTCCACGCAACCCGACAGGCTCATCATTTTCAATAATCAAATTTGAGTAGATTAATATAGGGAGTGTGCTTCCGTCCTCCCTTAAGGCAGTATATTCATAATTTTCTATGGGTAACCCGGATAATAATTTTCCAATACTGTCCTTTACCCTGTCTGCATCTTCCGGGACTATTGCCTGGAGTATATTAAACTCACTCCCGGCATCGTCAAGTGGACGATTAAATATTTTAAATGCCTGGTTATTAATATAGGTTAAATTACCGTCAAACCCGCATTCATAAATCATCAGCGGCGAAAGCTCTGCCATATCCCTGAATCTTTGTTCACTTTTTTGCAGCATCAATTCAGTCTGTCTGCGCTCTGTGATGTCGCGTATTACCCCAACCACGAACTCTCGCCCATTATCGCCGCCGCTGGCAAGGGATATTTCGATTAGAAATTCTTCACCATTTGATCGAACAGCCGGAACTTCAACGGTCTGCCCGATTATAGCGTCAGGCCTGCCCGTGGAAAAAAAATCAGCCACATTCTGCGAATGCTTCGGCTTGTATGAATCCGGCATCAATACGCCCAGGTCCTGCCCCAGCATATCAGCAACCCGATAACCAAACATTAACTCAGCAGCGGAATTGAACAGCGTTATCAATCCCTGATTGTCAATCACTATCATTGCGTCTTTGCTTGTATCAATTATCGTTTGAAGCCGTTTTTCACTCTTTTGATGTGCTTCGTCAGATTCTATGAGAATTTTTTCCTGGGACTCAATGGTTGTAAGCATTTCATTGTAACCTTCTACAACAAAATTTATCAGGTCTTTCTTTGAAAACTTTTCGATCTGCTGGATCAAATCTACTTTTTTAATAAGCCCAAAAGCGTTTCGCACTTGATGCTTGATATGACTAAGCAGATAGGAACGAGGAATTGTCGTAAAAAATATCCAGTCCATCTGACCAATAACTCCATAATACACAACAAGCTCCTGACCATTCCCGTCCTTTAGTATTAAATCGCCGCTTTCCTTTTCTATAATGGTTTCTAAGTCGAGTTTGGCAAAATCACCGCCAAGCACTTCAACACTTTCCTGATAAACATGCCCGGCCTCTTTATCAACACTCGCACTAATGGCAGGGTGAGCAAGAAGCTGTCCATCCGGGTTTACTATAAAATTATTTTGATCCTTAATATATGTCTTGAAAATATAATCCCGGTAAAGGCATTCCATGGGGATGTCTATGCTCCACAAACCCGTAAAAACACCTCCTGTGCTTTCAGGTAGAATAACAGGAATTGAAATCGAAATAATCAACCCCTCTCCAGCATAATCAACCGTGGGAGAAGTCCATCCTATAGCACCGCTTGGATTATTTTCAGGTTCAACAGACAGGTATGCATGATAAGCAGACCAGTCAAAGTCAGGCTCAAGTGCAGTACTTTGATCTATATAAGGAAACTCAACAGCAGTATTTGTTACATCCTGGTAGTAAATCCATCCTGCGCCAGGCAGTTGATCACGTATTTCTTTCAGATACCTGCCCATATTTCGCAGGCAGTACATTCTGAATCTGGCCTGTGGATTGTCCTTCTGGCCTGGATTCCATGAATAGCTTATTGAATCCTCCGGGGCTTTTCCATCTCGAAACTGTGCAAGCAGGGGTAAGCTTTGCCAAAATCCATCTTCATCAACCCCAAAGCCCTCCCGCTCAAACCATGCATCTATAGCCTGTTCATCACCAGGAATCTCTTCAAAAAGCATAAGGGAAATACGCTTGAGTTCGTGAAGTGCATCATAGTAACGGGTAACAGTTTTCTCTATTGACGCAATGTTGCGTTCCACTTGAAGCTGTATAAGATCAGAATCTTTCATCAAGGCCTCATCTATATAAATCGCAGAACATTTGAAGAAATTTTCAATAATTATTCAATAAATAATAACTGATACGTTATCAGAATAAAGGCACGATTGTCAAAAATTTATTTGATGTCAGTGAAATTCCAACAATGATTGCAGGTGTATTGGCAGACGAAAATATAAGCAAAGCAGTTCGGGATTACTGATTTTCAGCAGGGACATTATTTTAAAGCACCTGCAATATTATTCCTTGCATCATTACTCCTTGCCCCCCTTGAGCTTTCTTTCAATTTCAGCAAAAAGATCCTTTTGTTTCTGCTCCTGCTCAGCTTTAATCAGTTCAACTTTTTTTGTGAGCTTGTCCTTTTCGCCCTTAAATTTTTTAAGTTCTTCATCCAGTTTTGATGTTTCAGCTTCCTGGGGCAGTTCTTCAATTTTAAGGTGATCCTTAATGTAGAGCCGATATCCATAACCGCCTTCCACCTCATCAATTATGCCTTCCTCTGTAAGTTCCCTTACAATCTGTTGGCCTTTTTCGATGGAAAACGATAAAAGGGTGCAGACATCATCAACTGCCGGTGGGTTTTTTTTGGTATGGGCAAGCACTCTTATTGCTGCTGTGAAAAGATGCGCGACAGCTTAGCGGGTTTCAGTTTCCATTATATCTGCTCCATTTATTACAACTATTGCGGGCCAGCTGCAAAATGCCCCCTGGCATGATTAAGATTTATTGACTAAAAAAATACAAGTGAATGCAAAGAAAAACTATTTAAGCACCTTGACATATCACTCCAATAATAGTAACAGTTCATAATCCTTTTTTCAAGTCGGTGTCTTTAACTATAATGTTTTTTTTACCTGGAGGGTATCATGACAGAGATTATTGATGTAAAAGCAAGAGAAATTATTGATTCAAGAGGCAATCCAACAGTCGAAGCAGATGTTCTGCTTGCTTGTGGCGCAATGGGTCGTGCAGCAGTACCGTCTGGTGCCTCAACTGGTACAAGAGAAGCCCTGGAACTTAGGGACACAAAGGCAAAACGCTACCTGGGCAAGGGTGTACTAAAGGCAGTAAAAAATGTTAATACAATCATTACGCCTAACATCACCGGGCTTGATGCCGCAGACCAGGTCGGACTTGATAAGTACATGATCGAGCTTGACGGCACAGAAAACAAGGAAAAGTTGGGTGCGAATGCTCTCCTGGCTGTTTCCATGGCTGCTGCAAGAGCTGCTGCTACTGCGTTTGACACCCCCCTTTACAGATACCTGGGCGGAGTGAACGGCAGAACCCTTCCACTGCCCATGATGAACATTATTAATGGTGGCGAACATGCAACCAACAGCCTCGACATTCAGGAATTCATGATCCTGCCGGTTGGCGCGACAAATATCGTCAAAGCCGTACAGATGGGCGCAGAAACATTCCATCACCTGAAAAAAATCCTCAACGGCATGGGCCACAGCACAGCAGTTGGCGATGAAGGCGGATTTGCTCCAAACTTAGGCTCCAACGAAGAAGCAATCCAGGTTATCATGAAAGCAATAAAAGCTGCTGGATACAAACCTGGTAAAGACATAGGCATAGGCATGGACGTTGCTGCCAGCGAATTCTACAAAAACGGCAAATATGACCTCAAGGGCGAAGGTGTTAAAAAGACAGCTACTCAAATGATAGATTATTTTGAAGAGCTGGTAGACAAATACCCAATCGTTTCCATAGAAGACGGCCTTGCAGAAGGAGATTGGAAAAACTGGACAAAAATGACTGAACGCCTGGGCGACAAAATCCAGCTCGTTGGCGATGACATCTTTGTTACCAATCCCAAAATTCTCGCAAAGGGCATCAAGCTTAAGGCTGCCAATTCAATTCTTATTAAACTAAACCAGATAGGAACAGTTACCGAAACTCTGGACGCTATCTCCATGGCCAAGGACGCAGGTTTCTCAACGGTTATCTCCCATCGCTCCGGCGAAACAGCCGATACTTTTATTGCAGACCTCGTGGTCGGCATAAACGGCGGGCAGATCAAAACCGGCTCCCTTTCCAGAACAGACAGGGTAGCCAAATACAACCAGCTTATCAGGATTGAAGAAGAGCTTGGTGGCAGCGCACTGTTTGCCACAAATGTATTCTAGGGTAATATTTTTTTTAGATTCAACCATTACCTGTAAAAAAAAATAAACACAATATACCCATGCGCCCCGGCTGTCAGCCTGGGCGCATGATTATTGCTATCAACATGACAATGAATAAAAGTTATTTTTTTGTTTTTATTTTTATTTAAATATGCCAAACATGCTAATTATGTCAGATACGCTAAATATACGAAAATTATTAATTACTGTGATCCTTTTGTTTTTGTTTCAGGCAACATCGAGTGCTTACGTTCTTCATGGACTTCACATTCTGAAACTTGCTGCTGAAAAACAAAAAAAAATCAGCCAGCTCAAGGTTGATCAAAATGTGATCCAGTATATCAATGACGGCTCACCCATCGAGCTTACCGAAACCCTTTACTTTGAATTCCCGGATGCCTTTCGGTCAGAAACAACTTCAGATTCTGCCAGTAGAATCCTGGTATCCAACAAGGGCGTTGTAATTTCGGTGATTGATGGAAAAATAGCTTCAGAAAGTTTGTCCGGGCTGGATCGCTATAAAGACATACTGATGCATCTACGCTCCAGGGACATGCTCGAACTAAAGCTCACATTACAGGAAACCGACATTAACCTGACAAGTCTGGGACGATATGAAAAGGCCGATGGCAATGGAATCGCCTTTGTAATAGGTGCTCAGTACCCGGATATGTCCACACCCCAAATCTGGTTTGACAAAGAATCGTTTCTTCCTGTCAAATGGATAATAAGCGACAGCACCCATGGAACCATTGAATTCAGGTTCTTAAACTGGAGCAAAATCAATGACCGCTTCTGGTATCCCATGGAGATGGAGGTGCTGATAAACGGTATGCAGGTTCGCTCGGTAAAGGTGATGGGAATAAAAATCGACCCGAAGCTCGACAAACAGCTTTTTGACACTGCTGCGATCAGAAACAGTCATCCTGCTAAAAAGGAGCCAGAGCCGGAAATTGAAGAAAAAGAAACAAATGATATTGACACAAAGATTAAAGAATTCGAAGATATCATTAATTAAAATTTCGTCAGCAAAAAATATCTGCTAATAGAACATCGACAACATGCTAACAATAAATTAAAAAGCAAACGAGGAAGAAATGGCTTTCAATACCAAATATATTTTTGTTACCGGAGGAGTTTTATCATCGCTCGGAAAAGGCCTTGCATCAGCAGCAATAGGATGCCTGCTGGAATGCAGAGGACTAACCGTCACAATACAAAAACTTGACCCATACATAAACGTAGACCCTGGAACCATGAACCCGTTCCAGCACGGGGAAGTATTTGTGACCGACGATGGAGCAGAAACCGACCTTGATCTGGGCCATTACGAACGTTTCACCAACGCCAGCCTCGGCATGGACAATAACTTTACCACGGGCAAAATTTACTACAATGTTATTACAAAGGAAAGAAGGGGCGACTACCTTGGCGGCACTGTACAGGTTATTCCCCATATTACAAACGAGATAAAACAAAGTGTTGAACTCGTTTCCAAGGATGTAGACATTGTAATAGTCGAAATTGGCGGAACCGTCGGCGACATAGAAAGCCTTCCGTTTTTAGAAGCAATCAGGCAGTTCAAAGCAGACAAGGGTGATGAAAACGTCCTGTACATCCACCTGACACTTGTTCCATACATTGGAACCGCAGGGGAAGTAAAAACAAAACCAACCCAGCACAGCGTCAAGGAACTAAGAAGCATTGGTATTCAACCTGACCTGCTCCTTTGCAGAACCAGCATGTTTCTTACTGACAGCCTGAAATCAAAAATTGCACTTTTTTGCAATGTGCGCCAGGACTGCGTTGTCACAGCAAAAGACGTGGACTGCATTTACGAAGTACCCCTTGTGTTTCACCAGGAAGGACTCGACCAGAGAATAATCGAAAAGCTTAAAATCTGGACACGCGCACCCCGCCTGGAAGCATGGGAAAAATTTGTAAGCGATTTCAAAGCCCCGGATCACCAGGTAACAATAGGCATTGTCGGCAAATACACCGACCTGACCGAATCATACAAAAGCCTCAACGAAGCACTGTACCACGGCGGAGTGACCCACAAGGCAAAGGTAAGTTTAAAATTTATAGACTCAGAAAAAATCACACCTTCAAACTGCGCCCAGACCCTGGAGGGCCTTGGCGGAATCCTCATCCCTGGCGGTTTTGGAACCAGGGGAGTAGAAGGAAAAATTTGTGCTGCAAAACATGCCCGTGAAAACAAGGTGCCATTTTTCGGGATATGCCTTGGAATGCAGGTTGCCGTCATTGAGTACGCCCAGAACATGGCAGGCCTGAAAAGAGCCAACAGCAGCGAGTTTGACGAATCAACACCCCATCCGGTTATATACCTGATGACTGAATGGTACGACGATAAATTAAAAACCGTCCAGAAGCGCACCATTGCATCCGATAAGGGCGGAAGCATGCGCCTTGGTGCTTATCCCTGCACCCTCCAGGACAACACAAAAGCAGCAGAAGCTTATGGCAGCAAAGATATTTCAGAACGCCACCGCCACAGGTTTGAGTTCAATAACGAGTACATGGATACCCTGAAAGAAAGCGGCCTGGTAATCAGCGGTCAATCGCCAGATGGCGGACTCGTAGAAATAGTAGAAGTTGAAGACCACCCATGGTTCCTTGGCTGTCAGTTCCACCCGGAATTCAAATCAAAACCAATGAAACCACACCCGCTTTTCCGGGACTTTGTTGGTGCATCTGTGAAGCATCAAAAGAAATTGTAGCAAACCGCAAAAATTAAAAGAAGTAAGACATATATCATAATTTCAACGCTCGATAAGTTTTAGAGGCCAGGCATATTAAGGCTCAATATGCCTGTTCCCTGATGGGAAATAAATTATGCGCTATCTCACTATCTTCCTCATAGTTATAAACCTTTTTGTTGCTACTTCCTGTTCCAGACATCACTCAGATAAAAAACCACCAGAGGCCGTAAAGGGCGTTCTTGATTTATCAGACTGGGATTTTGATAAAGACGGGCCCGTTACTTTAAACGGAGACTGGGAGTTCTATTGGAATCAATTGCTTGTGCCATTGGATTTTGATACTGCAACGCAATCTGCAAAAAAGTTCATCAGTATTCCTGGTGCGTGGAATGACCGCAAACCAGAGGGGAAAAAACTTGGCGAAGATGGATATGCGACTTTCAGGCTGCTGCTCAAATTAAAGGAGCCGCATAAGGCCTATGCATTGGAAATAATTCCGGTGCTTAATGCCTTTAATATCTGGGTAGATGGCAGGCAAATAACTTCTGTCGGGAAAGTTGGGAAAAGCAAGGAAGCCATGATAGCTTCTCGAGTGCATCATGTTGCAAGACTGCACCCCGACAGCCCCCATGCAGGGCAGGTGCAGCTCCTGTTACAGGTTTCCAACTTCCATGGCATCAATGGCGGAATTCAACGCCCCATACTTTTTGGAACTAAACATCAGGTACAGCAAATAAGAGAAAACAAGATGTGTATGGACATATTCCTCCTTGGCGGCATTCTGATTATGTCACTGTACCACTTTGGACTTTATTTCCTTCGAAGAAAAGAAATCTCCGTACTTTATTTTGGAATTTTTAGTTTTATAGTATCCATCCGCATTATCTTTTCCAGCAACTCCGTTCTTCTTAATTTTTATTCCGGCCTTGACTGGGAAACAGGTCTCAGAATATTATTTCTAACGGCTTTGGCTGGCTTCCCTGTTTTTCTTACCCTTATAAAGTCTTTATTTCCAGAAGAGTGCCGCCTGGCACCAGTCCGTTTCATGCAGGGAACGGCACTGGTCTGCTCCATTATAATTTTTTTTACTCCGGCAGATATATTTACCCACATACTCCCCCCATATTCCCTTTTAATAATCTTATTCGCAATTTATGGACTCTATGTTTTAATACGCGCAACCGCAAACAAGAAAGAGGGGGCCGGGTTGCTGCTGGCAGGTGGGATCATGTTGCTTCTTGCAGGAATCAATGATGCTTTGCATTCAAATTTTACAATTAATACAGGCTTATTTGTTCCCTTTGCTTTGTTTGCTATGATTTTTATTCAGGCATTTATACTCTCCAGGCGTTTTACAAACGCCTTTACCCAGGTTGAAGTTTTGACCGATGAATTGCAGGAACACCAGGTACACCTTGAAGAGCTTATCGAAGACCGAACCTTTGAGTTACAGGAGAAGAACACAAAAATCACCGACAGTCTGGAATACGCAAAAATGATTCAAAGGTCTCTACTGCCGGTCACGGACGTTTACAAAACACACATTCCAGAGAGCTTTGCTATCTGGGAGCCACGTGATATTTTTGGTGGCGATATTATCTTTGCAGATTTTTTTGATGACTGCGCAATTGTTTGCGTAGTAGACTGCACTGGCCACGGCATTCCAGGTGCATTTATGTCAATGATTGCATCATCGGGGCTGCGAAAAATTATAAGCGATGAGGGCTGCCATGATCCAGCAGAAATACTGAAAAGGCTGAACTATTTTGTTACTGTTTCCCTTCAGCAGGACACTGACAATGCATACTCAGATGATGGAATGGACATGGCCCTGTGTGCATTTCACAAGGCAGATCAAACCATGACCTTTGCCGGTGCAAAACAGTCGCTGTTTTACATACATGAAAACGAACTGACCGTCGTCAAAGGCGACAGACAAAGCATTGGCTATAAGAAGTCAAAACTTGATTTTAACTTTAAAAATAACACAATAGATCAGTAGTGTCCCGTTAAAAATCGAATAATTTCAATTGGATTTGGGCAC
>JAOZSB010000085.1 GCA_029939895.1 Desulfobacterales bacterium | reverse complement strand
ATATTGATGATTAAATTTCAAACTATTAACAGACAGTCGCAGGCACGCTGGCCAGTAATAATTGGACTGTCACACTGAAGCTTCAGTTTTTGTTAAATTAATATTCTGGGAATTTTGTTTAGACAACCCTATCTAAACAACAAAAAAATTACAAGAATATTTTTCTTGTTTGAATTTACTTCAAGCCCTTGCCAGTGCGCTGGCGCTAATCAAAATAGTTATCCAGATTAAAACCCATTACAGTTACATCATCGAGCATTTCGTGGTTTTCAGTGTACTCATTAAATGCTTTCATAAGCAGCTTTTTTTGGAGTGCAAAGGGTTCGTTGTGGATATCTGCTATCAGTTTTTTAAATCTTTTTTTGCCAAATTGCAGCCCCTTTGGGCCGCCAGTCAGTTCCAGCAATCCATCAGAGGCCATGTAGAAGCACATTCCCTTTTCTACCCGTATTTCATGGGTAACAAACCCTTCATCTCCGTTGTCACCGCGAACACGGGAGCCTATGCTTGCCTTGTCGCCTTTGATTACAAAGGCTTCCCCGTTTTTGATGTAGAAAAGAGGTATGACAGCACTTGAAAACATCAGGACCTTGCGCTGTATATCGAAATAGCACAGAGCCGCATCCATGCCATCATCTGACTGGCCCTGATCCCTGTCCTGCTGTAGTATTTTTCTGACAAAAATATTTAGATTATCAAGAATTTTTCCCGGGTCCCGCTTACCCTCTCCAATGACAATGCTCCTGAGACCAGAGGTTGCCACCATGGAAAGCAATGCGCCTGGTATACCGTGTCCTGTGCAGTCTATCACGCCGCCCATGATGCCCCTGCGGAGCAGTTCGGCAAAGATAATGTCGCCGCCGATTATGTCCCGCACCAGCCAGATGCTGAAACTGTTGGGAACTTTTGATACAAATTCATCTACTTCCGGCATAATCGCCCGCTGGATGAGCCTGGCATAACGGATGCTCTCCATTGTTTTATTATTTGCATCATCTACTTCAGTATAAACTTTTTGCAGCTTGTCGTAGGCCCCTCGCAGTTCGCTGGTCTTATTGTCCACAAGAACAGTGAGTTCTTTCTGTCTGGCCTTCATTTTTTTAGTACGAACCGTCCACATTAAATAAATGAAAACCCCAAGGCCCATCAATATCAATGCCTGGATGGATTTTATCTCATAGAAATAAGCCCTTTGTTTGATATTTATCAGGCCGGGGCGCAAGCTCCACACACCGTCGTTGTTGGCGGCTTTTACCTTAAAGGTGTAATCTCCAGGCGGAAGGTTGGTATAGGTGGCTTCACGCTTGTTTGTCGGCTCGCACCAGTCATTATCAAATCCTTCAAGCATGTACTGGAATACTACATTTTCCGGCACAACATAACTCAGGGCAGTGTAGCCAAAAACCACTCGTTTACTGCCCCTTGGAAATGCTGGAACTTTGTATAAGCTGTACTGCCTGTCGTCAGCCACCACAGACTCAACATATACTGGCGAAGGCATCAGATTTTTACTTATATTAATCGGGTTTATTACAGCCACGCCATCAAGGGTCGGGAACCATATCTGCCCGAACCTGTCTATGGTAGCCCATGAAACCGGGGTTATGCCTGCCTTGAATCCATCGGATTCTGTATATCTCAGAATATTAAAATGGCCCTTGCCGTTTGCTGCCACCTGCGCAATCGATTTTTGTTTTACGGTGAAAACCCCTTTGCTGCTCGTCATCCAGAAGGTTTTTGAACTATCCTCAACTATCTGAAAAACAGCATCATGGAAAAGCCCGTTTTTCACAGTGACAGTGCTGAAAGAACCGTTTTCAAATCTATTGATGCCTTCGTTGGTGGTTACCCAGATATTTTTAGAAGAGTCTTCAAAAACCTTGAATATAATATTTCCCGCAAGTCCATGGTCTGTGGTGTATGCTTTAAATCTCCCGTTTACCAGGACATGCACACCTCCGCCATCTGTTCCGACCCAGAGCCTTTTTGCAGAATCCTCTAAAATGCACATTATGTATTCATTCTTCAGGCCGTCTGCCCGACGGAATATTTTTATGGAACCATCTGGCGCAATCCGGTTGAGACCGCTTGTGGTGCCGATCCATACATTTCCATGGGAATCTTTATATGTAATTCTGCATCGATTTTGAGACAGGCCCTGTTTTTTTGAAAAGGATTTTATGGTTTTGCCATCAAGAGCCACAACGCCCAGATTGCTGTAGGTTGAAAACCAGACCACCCCGTCCCTGTCACGCACTATCTGGCGGATTCGGCTGTTGCCCAAAAATTTTATGGCAGGATGATCAATAAATTTTCCTTCCTTTAAAAGCCCCAGGCCGGAATCTGTCCCGATCCAGGTGCCATTGGCAGAATCACCGCATATGGCGTTGACTTTTTTATGAATCAAGCCGTCTTCAGTTGAATATGTCAAAAACTTTCCATCGCTGAATTTCGCCAGCCCGCCCCGGCCCGTTGCTGCCCAGAGATTTCCCTCGGTATCCTCAATCAGTTTTGTAACAAGATCATTATTAATTCCCTGTTTTTCAGAGTATGATTCAAATTCTTCGTCCAGAAGTCGTACTATGCCGGAGTCTGTGCCAAACCAGATACCGCCGTCCCTGGCTTTGAGGATGCTGGTAACTGTACTTGCCGGAAAGCCATTTTTGGAAGTAAAGCGTTTTAAGGAGCCATCCGCACCAATCATAAAAGCGCCATCATCCCTTGTGCCTAACCACTTGTTTCCGTTATTTCCTTCACCCATGGTGATAAAAATATTTTTTTCTACCTGTTTGTTTTCCTTATAAGGCTTGAATTCATTGTCCTTAAAAACAACCAGGCCACCGCTGTTGGTCCCGATCCAGATTGTATTGTCTTTGTCCTTATACACCATCTCCACAAGATCATCGCCAAGTTCTGGAACGTGGTTGTATGGAGTAATCTTGCCAAGTTTTATGCTTGCAAGCCCTGCTGATGTTCCCAGCCATAATTCACCGGTTGCGCCGATGCACATTGAGCGTATGGCATTGCCGGGAAGCCCGTCAGCAGTTGTAAACATGGAAAATTTGCCGTCCTGAAATCGTGCAAGACCGTTTCCATTTGTCCCCAGCCACAAAGTACCGTCTTCATCTTCAATAACCACCCTTACTGAATTGCTGGCAAAGTCCGGGTGGGAGTATTTACTTATTGTCGAGAATTTGCTTCCGTCAAACCGGATCAAACCTTCATAGGAGCCGATCAGGATATAGCCCTTGTGCCCCTGGATCATATCGGTGAGGTTGTCGGTGGGCATTCCCTGCTTTGTTGTCCATACCGTCTGGATGTGCTGGGATATGGTTTTGCCGGAGTTTAAGGCAAAAACAGGGCTTGAGCATAGAATTAACGCAAGCATGAGAACAAGTCGATTTAGTATTCTGGAAGTCATGGCTATTTGCTTTTGTTTAAGATTAATTATATTTTAAAATATATCAGAAAAGATCTCATTTTTCAATCAATTTAACTTCATAAATGCAGAATCTTCCAAAACAAATTTGGATTTACAGCGTCAGCGCCCAGACGCAAAAAAGGCCTGGTTTAAAACCAGGCCTTTTTATTAAAAGTATTTTTTGGCTAAATAATCAGCTTGTTTTTTTTCTGTTTCTGATCCTTGCAAATCCTGCGATTCCCATGAGTCCAATGGAGTAAAGCAGAACTGTGGAGGCTTCCGGGTTTGGTGAAGGAAGCTCAAATCCGTCAGAGAAATCAACGCTTCCGCTCATGCCTGTGGTTCTAACGCCACCCATTCCCCACCAAGACTGGGATGTTACGAAGAATGTTGTGGTCTCGCCTGATGCCAGATACCATTCTCCTGGCTGTGAATCATCAACCAAGAAATCTACATTGATGTAATCATAAACTGGATTTACCTTAACGCTCTCTGGTGCTTCGTAGGTTGCGTCAGCAGCGGTCATGTAACCATAGTCTTGAATATCAGCATTGGCAAAGGTCAGTCTGAAGGATTCAAGTGGAGTAGTTCCAGTATTGGTGATTGTATAGAAGTATGTGTATACTTCATCAAAGCTGCCTGGAGATGAAGTAGAGCTGCTTACAATGTTGTCACCATATACCAGTCCGTCGTCTGCCGGTCTGTAGCCAGTGTAGTCAAAGTTGCTGGGACCTTGATTGTCTGTCCAGTTATCTGGTGCATAAAAAGTAAAGTCTACTGAGTATGTAAGGTCTGCGCCATCGGTGATAACAAAAGGATCGTCGTAACCATAGCCATTGCCAGTGGTTATGAAGTCAAATTCTTTAACGCTTGGATATGGTGACCATCCATTGTTGACATCGTCTATATAATATGAAAAATTTGCGAATGCTGTTCCTGATATTGTGAAGAAAAACAATATCGCTACGATTCCTAAAACCTTTGTTACCTTCATGGCTGACTCCTTTTTTTGTCCCTTAGTGGACGCATTATTTGATAATATAATATATTAATTTATTTACGTTTTGTCAATATTTATATTTACAGGCTAATGCCTTCGTATTATATCAAGCAAGTTGTGTGCCGATTGCATAGCTTTTTGATAAAATTATTTTTTATGTCTATTACGTTGAAAATACAGTACTTTTTTCGGCACTCACTTTGACGGCAGGGTGCTGAATTATCCCGACATGGAAATAATTGCAGGGGTGACTCTCAAATTGCGATTCTCGGTAATTTGAATTACAATCATGTAATAGTGGTATGAATTGAATAGAAAATGATCAAAAAAACACCTTGGAATTGAAATATGAAAACAGGGACACACAAGATATGGATGTCACTATTTGTTCTTGCGCCACCTGGCGTGGGTGATATTGAATTTTTTGATTTTGTAATTCAAGGTTCTTGGACTGATTCCCAATAGACCGGCAGCATCTTTTTGTATCCAGAGGCTGTCCTCAAGTGCCGTTATGATAAGCTCACGTTCCTTGTTTTCCAATGACTCACCAGGCTCTTTTATTGCAACTGGCGAGGGGGCCCTGGCAGGCTGCGTTGCTATTGTGGATACCCCGTGGGGCATTGACACGTTTGCAGGCTGAATAACCGGGCTGTCCTCAATAATGACCGCCCGTTCAATGGTATTGGCTAACTGCCGAATGTTTCCAGGCCAGTCATAGGTTTGAATCCAGTTCATAACTGGTTCTGAAAAACCGGTGATCCTTTTTTTGAGTTGTCGGCAAATCTTGTCCAGCAGCCAGTCGGCAAGGGGTTTAAGATCCTGTCGCCTTTCCCGCAGGGGCGGGAGGTACACCTCAAGTATATTAATCCTGTAATACAGATCCTGCCTGAAATCTCCAGATTTTATTCGCTCTTCAAGGTCTCGGTTTGTAGCGACAATCACACGAACATCGGAACGGATGGTCTGGTTTGCGCCCACACGTTCAAAGGACTTCTCCTCAAGCACCCGGAGCAGCTTTGTTTGAAGGTTCAGGCTTATCTCTCCAATTTCATCTAAAAAAAGTGTTCCGCCGTGAGCCTGTTCAAACCTGCCGACCCTGAGCTGATTCGCACCTGTAAAGGCTCCTTTTTCATGACCAAAAAGCTCACTCTCCAGGAGGTTTTCCGGAATATTGGCGCAGTTAATTTTTATAAAGGGTTTTTTTCTTCTGTAGCTGTTAAAGTGGATCGTGCCGGAAAGGAAGCTCTTGCCGGCCCCTGTCTCACCGGTCATTAAGATTGTGGAATCTGTTTTTGAAAACTTTTTGAGGGTCGTTATCATGTCCTTCATCACCTGGCTTTCAGCGATGATGTTGTCAAAATCGTATATTACGTCCTGTTCCCGGCGCAGGTAGTTGATCTCGTTGTTCAGGCTTCTTTTTTCTATGGCCAGTTGGGTGACGTGCTTGATCCTTACTTCAGAAAAAGGCTTTGTAATGTAGTCAAAGGCACCCAGTTTAATGGCTTTTACTACAAATTCGATTTTTTCGGTGCTGCTGATAACAACAACCGGGGTGAAGGGCTGTGTTGAATTAAGCCATGTTAGCAGTTCAAAGGGGTCCTGGCTTTCTGATTCAATATCAAGGAGGATGCAGTCGTAATAATTGACCTTCAGATCCTTGAAGGCTTCCCGGCTGTCAGTACTGAAGATAATTTCAAAATCCAGGCCAAGGGCCATCTGGAATTTGTCTTTATACTCGTCATCTTTTTCCAGGACAAAAATTTTAAGCATTGCTATTGCCTTATGGTCACATGTTTAAGCCAGGTACAAAACATCAATTGTTTGTATACGGTTGAACATTTATTACACAACAAGCTGCAACAGGAGCTGCTTTTTAGCCTGTAAGACCTTTCAATTCTTCAAGTTTCTTTATTGCATCATTTTTTTCAAGAAACTTTTGATCTATGCTGACGGCTATTTTAAAACTATTTTCAGCTTCTTTATACCTTTTTAATTTGTACCATGCAAGACCCATTCGATATGAGGTTAAAGGAAAGTTTGGATTTAGCTCATATGCGGTCTTGAAATTGTCCACAGCCTCTTTGTAATTGCCCATCTGGTAGTTAACCCAGCCTAATGTGTCATGGGAGCTGCCGCTGCGCGGCAAAAGTTTGACGGCCCGTTGAGCATAATCCTTGCCACGCTTCAGGTTGGCTTTGGCATCACCATAAAAACTGGCAGCATCATTTAAGGATGTGGCATCTTCTGGATTGAGTTCTATGGCCCTTTCATATTCAATAAGAGATTCCTGGAGCCTGCCGACTATCCTCAGTGTGACACCCATTAGCTGATGGGGCAGAGATGCTTTGGTGTCAATGATGGCTGATTCCCTGAAAAGAGAATAGGCCTCAAGCGGCCTTCCCTTGTTTAATAAAAGTTTTCCAAGGGCGAGCTTGGTTGTTATCTCCTTTGGAAATTGTTTGTTATGCTCAATGAGAATCTTCTGGGCCTCATCGTGTTTTTTCATTTTCGAGTATACAGTAACCAGGTTCATCAACGGGGCAATATTTCGGGTGTTCGATTTATAGGCAAGGAGAAAATTATCCTGTGCAAGATCAAGGTTTCCTTTATAAAGGTGGCCAACTGCCAGAAGATTGTAAAATGGGCCTTTTGAAGAATTTTCTTCAATGGCCTTTGACGCTCCTTCAATAAGGGCATCATAGTTTTTGTCAGCATAATACTTTTCCAGGTCAGCATGCTTTGTCTTGATTTTATCAAATTTTTTCATGGCACTGGCAAACTGTTTGCCAGCATCCTTTAAAATCAGAATATCCTGCTCGTTTGCTTTTCCTTCTGTTCTCAGCACGCTAAGGGTACTTGCGCCAGCATCTGCAAAACCAAGGGCGAACTGCACCCTGCCGAGGATTCGTCTTTCTGCAACTGTCATGTTGCCGATGCGTTGCAGCTTGTCAAGCCGCTTGATGGCCATTTCTGGCTTTTTCAATCTATAAAGGACAAAAGAGTAACTTGATAAAAACCCACGGTGGCTTCCATAATCATTTTCCAGGGTTCCGAATATATTGCTGGCCTCCTGAAGCCTCTCCATTTTAATGTACAGATTTGCAAGGGCGAACTCAGCGTTTTTGTCTCCGCCTTTTTTATTGATAAGTTCTTCCAAGAGCTTTATTGCCCTATCCTTCTCACCCTTATTAAAGTAGATATTTGCAAGGGTAATGGTGGGGAGAGAAAAATCTGAATTCAATGATCTTGTTGTGTTCAGCTTGGATACTGCCAGATCTGTCTTGCCAAGCTCCATATACAGGTTTGCAAGGGAAAAGTGGGCTTCCCACAGAGCAAAATTAATCAGTACTGCCTTTTGAAAATATGCAATGGCCCTTGCTGGTTCCTTTTTCTGTACAAAAATATCTCCAAGCAGCCTGAGAATTTCCCAGTTTTTTGGATTTGTGGATAAAGCATCTTCTAATATTACCTTTGCTTCATCATATTTATCAGAGTACAAAAAACCCTTGGCTCTGTATATACGGCTTTTTTCAGGATAGTTTTCATACATTAAATCAGCAAGTCTTCTCATGCCGTCTGCATCCCTTTTGGATGCGAGCATCTCATCAAGCATCCCAAGAGCGTGCTTGTAATCAACATTGATTTCCATCACGTTCCAGAGGGATCTTTCAGCCTTTACCTGTTCACCTCTGTTCCGGTAAAGATTTGCCAGAAAAAAATGTCCCCGGGTGTATCTTGGTCTCAACTTGAGAGCGTTTTTCATGTCAATGACAGCCTGGTCAAACTTCTGCTGCTTAACAAGTGTATCGGTATTATTTATCAGCCTGTGGAACCGTTTGTCCGGGTCTAATCGTGAATAGACGGACCAGCCTCCTGTGGCAAGGCCCGAGATGAGAAGAATGGAAAAAATAAGTTTAATTTTGCTGGTGCGAAGATACCACCAGGTGATGGCATCCCAGAAGCTGTCTGCCCGAATCATATATTTAATGTAAAACTTGCTGGTTCTGATTTTCCAGCTATAGCGAACCACAATAAATATATAAATCAGAATAACAACAAAAAATAATTTTTCTACTAATAGTGCTTTATCTGGCATAACTTACTCTTTATTTAACTTTCAAGGACAAAATATCCATGATTGAGTTTTTTATAATTTGAGCGTAGCAACGGAGTTCAGGTCAAAGTCAAAAACAAATGTTTTATAATTGAATACCAGTACTTTTTGTTAAAACTTGGTTGGAACAGTACGTAAGCATTCAAAGATAACTCAAAAAGCGTAACAATTCAACCACTCATTTAAAAATATATTGTTTTTTTTGATTCCTTTACGCTTAAAATACTAAAACTGACATTCATATGTGCTTAATTGCTACTTTGGGGTTTATTCAGAGCTATTGTCACATTTCACAACCAGACCCTGGGAACAGACTCTGCAATCGGCCCTGGGCTATTTTTAAGTTTATTTTGAGTATAGTTTGCACATTGTGCAATCATGTGATAATATTATTGAGTAATGTTATGTTTGCATAATTACAGAGCCTGCTTTATGCCTGAATCACTTGAATAAATCAGGCTGAAAAGCTTTGAAAAAAAATCAGCTCATAGCCACCAGAGGGGGAAATGAATGCATAACAAAGACACTTTTTCAAAAAGCAGACGCGGATTTATTGCTACACTGGCAGGAGCAACAGCCGGACTTGCTGTTATGAATCCTGTTTTCGCTGGAACCGGCAAAAAACACATCAAGGACTTTATATCCAAAGTAGAATTTGACCTGCTCGTTAACTCCAGGCCCGTTGTCAGCCCGGACTTGACCACCAGGCAGAGAGGTGAAAACCTTCTTATATATAAAACCGGCGCAAAAAGACCCTCGATGGTTCTTAACGGCCCGGGCAGACTGATATTCGAGTCCTGCGACGGAACAAAAACACCAGAGCAGATTGGAATAATCACACAGACTAAATATGACATCGACAGCCACAAGGCCCATATCGACTGCATTGACTTTCTGTTTCAGTTAAAAAACAAAGGCGCGGTCAATATCTGATAATGGCTGAGAACATGACACTAAAACCACGGCAAGGCATTATCCTTAGAGAAGAAGGGGATGGTGCCTTTTTATTCGATCCAGTAACTGGTTCCCTTAAATATGTCAACCAGACCGGCATTGATGTCTGGAACCTGCTTGATGGTAAAACCAGCTCTAAAAATGCTGCCGCCAGAATTGCAGAACTTTACTCCAATGCTGATATTGAAGCTGTTGAAGCCGATGTTTCTCTTTTCCTTGCTGAATTAGCGGAAGCAGGTTTTGCAAGTGACTGATTACTTATTGTCAAGCCTGTATCTTTACCTTACGGGAACCTGCAACCTCCACTGCTCTCACTGCTGGATTGCACCGGTTTTCTCCAACGGCGGCGACCAGGGCATCCCCTATGAACCACTTAAAAACACAATTTTAGAAACAGTTGACCTTGGACTTTCCAGCGTAAAGCTCACTGGCGGGGAACCGCTCTTATATCCCCGGTTCAAAGAGCTTGTCCTCTTCCTGTCAAAGCACGATCTGTCCATCACCATTGAAACAAACGGCATGCTTTTAGATGATGAACTTGCATTGTTTTTAAATGATAATAATGTAAGCCAGATTTCCATCAGCCTTGATTCATCGGATAATAAAATCCACGACTCCATAAGGGGGCGAAAGGGTGCTTTTGAAAAAGCGGTTGCTGCCATAAAAGCTGCCGCAAACAGGGACTACCATTGCCAGGTCATCATGGCACTCCAGAAAAAAAATGCTGCGGATCTGCAAAACGTAATCACGCTGTGCCACGAGCTTAATGCAGGCTCCCTCAAGGTAAACCACCTGATTCCAAGCGGCAGGGCAGAGAATATTTTCAGCGAGAAAAACAACCTTGAGCTTGATGAACTTGTGGAGATATATCACAGCCTGGGCAATGAAATTCAGGTGCCGGAAGAACTTGATGTAATATTTGATTTACCCCCTGGATTCAAGCCAGTGGAAGAACTTAAAAAGGGCAGCCTTGTGGAATGCGGCATCCTTAATATCCTTGGAATCCTGGGCAGTGGAGATTATTCCATATGCGGAGTTGGGCAGGTTGAGGAAAGCCTCAGACTGGGCAACATCGAAAAGGACAGCATAACCCATGTCTGGGAAAATAATAAGACCCTGATTGACTTGAGGGACTCCCTGGCAACACGGCTTACGGGTGTTTGCGGAAAATGCATTTTCAGGTTTCAGTGCCTGGGCGGGTGCAGGGCCAATGCATATTCAGTTTCAGGCGATCTCTTTGCTCCGTATTTTTTGTGCAGCCAGCTTTATGAAGCAGGAAAATTTCCATTGTCTCGTCTAACGGATTGATACATTGTGAAAATTAAAATCGCAGACCTTACATTCCTTATCAATTTCACTGGCAGTACCGAGCCTGTTGAAAAAGTATACCAATATATTTTCAGAGAATTCATAGTTGACTCAGATTCAAGTATAGGTCAGGTTCACGGTCAGGTCGCTGTTCGGGAGCACCACGGCATCCTGTTTGAAGAAGAACCGCTGCTTGATAAGGCCCTTGGCCCCGATGATCTGAAGGCCTGGTTCCCGGACAAACAATTTAACAAAAACACTATTGGCGCAGGATTTTTAAATGGTGTGCTTTTGTTTTCCCCGGAAGTTAATTTTGAGAAAGCTGATACACAGGATATTAATGCTGATTTAACACCTGATAATAAGATGTATAGAGGGGAAGTACTTCTTGGTGATTCTAAAATAAATCGGCTGCGTCCACTTTATCGGCTGTTGTGGGCTTTTTTTGCAATGTGCCTTGGTGAGCAGGGCGGATGCTTCCTTCATGCAGGTGCAGTTGCAAAGGATGAAAAGGCTTATCTTTTTCTGGGTGATTCAGGTGCAGGAAAAAGTACAATTACCAGCCAGTGCCAGGGCGGGGAAGTACTTTCCGATGAGGCTCCAGTGCTGAAAGCAGGGCGTGTTTACTCTTCGCCCTTTCACCAGCTTGATCAAGAACTGGAAGTAAAAAATACAAAAGCAGACATTGCTGGTTTCTACTTTATTATACGGGATTTGAAGAACCAGATAACACAACTGGAGAAGCCAGAGGCTGCCTTTAAAATAATTACAAAGTATATTCACTTCTTCTACATATTGACAATCAAAGCTCGAACAGAACTATTTGACATCGTAATGAAAGAATGTAATAATAATGATTCATATATTTTTAGTTTTAAAAAGGATACAGATATTTTCCAAATAATAGAAAAGGGAGCTTGAGAAAAATGGCCAACAGCTCAGATGAAAATTCAGGAAAAAAATTACCGTATAAACCTCCCAAGCTGTATGACCTGGGCGGAGGCGAGGCCCACGCAACTAAAGGTGGAAGTGGAAAAAGCGGAGGGAAATGCAAGCCAGGCCAGTCTGCTGGTGGAGGATACTGCAAACCAGGCCAGGTTGCCGGCGGTACATGCAAGCCCGGAACCATGCCACAGGCAGGCAAATGCAAACCCGGTCAGACTGCATCGGGCGGAAGCCCGTCAGCAGGCCAGTCTTGCAAATCAGGAGCGTCCGCTTCGGGCGGAGAATGCAGACCCGGAGGATCAGCCGCAGGTGGTAATTGCAAACCGGGCCACGCAGCAGGACAAAAATGCAAGGCCGGCACTGTACCCAGATAAGCCGACAGGCTGATTAAAACCTGCCCTGCATCTGAAGTAATAATTTTTGCTTTCAGGGTTTGAGTGTCAGCCGAAGGGCCTGAGATACGTTTTTATAAGCAAGAGAAACAGCGACTTTCGTTCTTTTTACAAGGGCGATGAGTCGCTTTTTTTTTGGATTATTCCGGGGATGCTGATTATTGTCTGGCTGGTCATTGTCTGGCAGGTCGGACTCTACATCATCCATATAAATTTGATCCATTATATCCTGCCTGGGAAAAAGGGTTTCCAAAAAGAACTGTGCCTTTACTCCCGGGCCCTTCAGCATAAAAAACCACAATGCATTGCAAAGCTCCTGGGACTCGAATCCCCTGATCTTTAAGTTTATTAAATGCTTTTCCATAAACGACATCTTCTCAACCCCAAGCCTGATAAGCATTGCCTCCGGGATTTGAGTTCCGAATAACTCCTGAATAAGCAGTAAAGCATAAAGCACAGGTTTTTCCTGTTTCCAGAAAATGCTTATCTCCACCAGCCTGTCTGCTGCCATATCCTCATTTTGATTGAGCCATAAAAACAACCGCTCAATGTCCGAAAGCCATATCAGCCTTGAATAGGAGTGCTTCAGGGCATGGGCGCACAGTGCCGGAAAATTATCAAACTGATCAGGAATTAAAAGACAGGGTGTGTCCTTTGAAGCAGGGCGCGCATTGGCACGGAACCGTGAAATATCCTGGGGGAAGATGTGCCTCCTTGCGTGTATCCTCTCGGCATTCAGGGGGTGGGTGTGGAAGTCAAACCAGACACCGTCAAAATTAAAAATATTCGGGTACAATGGGTCTGGTGCAGCATATTGAGCAAGTGCTTTTTTTACTTCTCCAATGTCCTTTACCAGCAAATCCGCATCACCCATGGGCCGCAAACCAGGATCAGCATATAAATGCCCAATGGATAAGCCCTGGATGCAAATGGCTTCTATGCCTTTGCTGTGCAGTACCTCGGTAATTGCTGCTGCCCGCTCATGGATTTTTCGCCCGTTTTCACGGGTGCGGGAGTACTCCCTTGTAATTGCTTCCTGAATATCAGCAGGCGGTTTTGCATGGGCAGCTTCAATAAATTCATGAAGAAACCCTGCCACACCGTGGATCTGTGCAAGCGCAAATACTGAATCCCAGGGGAGTCCGGCATCAATAAGCAGCACAGCCCTCTCCAGGTCTGCGCCAGATGGTTTGGCCCTGGAAATAATTTGGATAACTGTTAAGAGATCATTCCATCCAGGCATGATGTACTACCGCCTTGTTCAATATATTTTTTAAGACATGAATCCGGGCTGGGTGTATTGATCTGCCCGTTAATCTGGTATGCCGTAGCCGGGCAGCCCCCTGTGCAGTGTTCAATATATGAACATTGCGTACAGGACTCGAATTCCAAAAGTCGGATTTCGCTCCGCTCCCTTATTACTGCAAGTTCAGGATGCTCCTGCCAAACCTTTTGCAGGCTGTCCCTGTTTATCCTTCCCAGATCCATGTGTGCAAGCTGGATACAGGGAATCATAACTCCATCGGAACGCACAGCCAGCCGTGTAAAAGGGCCGGAGCAGGCAGAAAGCCGCCCCTCTGTCGGGGGATCATTGTCTGCAACAGCTTCAAGAATCTCGCTCCACATATCTGCATCGGTTAAAGGCCCGGCAGTTGCCGTAATCCTGTCTGGATATTTTTCCCGCAGATCAACAAGGGCCTGCATTGCAAATCCCCGGTCATCAAGGGAAAGCTGGATATTATCGGAATTAACCCGACAAAGCCCCATGTATGCGGCGGCATTTGTGGAAAACCCATAAAGCCCAAGATCGTTGATTAAAAATGATGCAATATTTTCCAGGTCGTTAATATTTTTTTTATTCACGGTAACACGCACAGAAACCTGTATGCCGTGTTTTTCAAGAAGCTTAATTCCTCTAACCGCCCCTTTAAAGGAACCAGCACCCCTTATTGAATCGTGGACAGCCTCGCAGGAACCGTCAATGGAAACCTGAACACTGTCACACCGCCCGGTTTGGGCAAGAAAGCCTGCCATCTCATCGGTGACAAGGGTTCCATTGCTCAGGATATTAAAGCGCATTTTGTTTTTGACAATGCCCGCTATGATTTCCCTTAAGTCTTCTCTGACAAAGGCCTCGCCCCCGGAAAGTGTGACGCTCATGACAGAAAGGCTGCCAAGCTCATCTATAAAAGAGAGCCATTCATCTGTGCTGAGTTCTGAGCCAGTGTCTCCTGCGCTGGTGAAATGGCTGCAAAAAAGGCACCTGAGATTACACCTGCCTGTAACAGCAATCTCTACTGATCGTGGAGTTTTCATTACCGGGATTTTCTTCATGGCTTTTTTCCAAATCCAGCCCCAAAGGGGTGAAATATACCAGCCCAGGCTGTGAGGCCAAAACAAAAACTAAAAGGGCAAAATTTGAACCCCATGATTATGAGGCCCAAACTTAAAACCCTTTTAAAAAACCTGCAATTTATTAAAACGCATACCTGGACTTTGTTTTAGTCTTCTC
>JAOZSB010000084.1 GCA_029939895.1 Desulfobacterales bacterium | reverse complement strand
ATGGTATGAGGATACAAAGGAAATTGTAAAGACAGAATGTTCTGCAGCACTCAACAAAACCTCCTCAAAAAACTTAAACACACGACCCCTTCAAAGCTTGATATGTAAGAAAAGTTCCATTTTATGTCTTTTTGAAAATGTTTTGATTTTCATAAATATTTGATTCATTAACCGAACCAGCCCTGAAGGGGCAAAATATAATAGCCTGGGGTGAAACCCCAGGGAAAGATCATCTAAAAAATAACCCAGTAAGGGCGAGATATAAAACCCAACTATCTAAGATTTAATATCTAAACGATAATATGAGAATCCCGAAGGCCATAAAAACGTTCCTTAATTATAAAACATTTCCATCATATTTGAAAAAGAAAAACCCTGTTTCCACTATGTGGAAACAGGGTAATTTTTCGACAAACCTTTTTTTATGCCTGGTTATTTTTCTTCGGGGTCTTTGTCTTTCAGACCTTCTTTTTCCAGAAGGTCTTTATACCAGCATGAAAAATCAAACATTCCCTGGTAGTTTTTTTGTTCGTTTACAATGCCCATTGCAATGTCAAGAGCTCCCCGGTTGTAGTCATTATCGTTAGTTTCAAAGTCTCTTGACTGCAAAAATTCCCTTACAAGCATTTGCGAGGTTCGTTTTGTTTTGTCTTTTCTGATGTCGATCGGGTCCTTTGGTTCCTGGAAAGGGTCCCATTTATCAAATCCGATTTTGTCGATATATTTTTGTCCTCTTGTGGACATGGTGTCATATATCGCCATTTTTCTTTTTCTTACTTCTCCCTTTAAGTGGTCGTCATTCATTTGTTTCCAGTCCTATTTAGAGTCTTGTTTTGTGTCTGTAATTATTCCCAGATAATCCTCATCATATGAGGTCAGAATGGCCATTGAAAGCGGCACGAGCATATCGGACATTTTCACGAACTTTGTTTTAATTCCTGCAACGAGTTCCGCGGAAAACTCGAGCAATTTTTGATTTATTATGTCGAGGTTGACCGTTGGATATGATTCACCTTCCTTAAAATTTGATAATCCGCAAGTGTGTCCTTCCCCGCCAATGGAGGTTGGAATGCCGTAGAGTCTGCATGTGATTGGTCGAGATTCGTAGATAAAGCATTGTTCATTTTCATCGAGCATGGGGCAGCGGACTTTAATTGCAGAAAGTTCCTCGATTATTTCATTTGGGTCTTTTCCGTCCATTGAATCCTTGTAAGCATCTCTTTTTATTTTATATATCTTCCGATCCACGGTGTTTGCGTTTTTGATAATTTCTTGTTTTACTTCTTCCTTCGGATGACTTTTAAATGCTTCTTTAATGTAGATTGCTTCAACAAGTGTAAGGTCAAAAAGCCCGTAGCAACAGTCCGAGCATGACAGCTTGCAGCTAATCAGGCCCTCGTGTTCCTTCTGCATTTTGTTAAAAGTCGAGTCTGCAAGCTCAACGATTCCCAGGTATTTTTTAAAATATGGTGAAAAATCTATGGCCATAACCCTGTCTCCCCAAAGTTGTTTTTTAAATTTGTCGTTCAAATATTGTTCAAAATTGTTCCACGTGGAACAATTTTTGTGACGATAAAACGTAATGTTCCACGTGGAACATTATTTGCCGATGCAAAAGTTTTTAAATATGTTGTTCAAAATATCTTCTGTAAAGCTTTTTCCTGTTAATTCGTGCAGCGAGTTTAAAGAATCTTTTAAGTCCATAGAGATAATATCCGGGTCAAGTGCGTTCTCAAATCCCTGGGTTGCCCTGTTAATTGCCGCATGAGAAGCGTCAATCAATGTCTTCTGGCGCAGGTTTAAAAGGTGACCAGAATCAGAAACAGACTCCATCTTTTCTCTAAACACAATATAAATCTTTTCTCGCAAATTATCAATGCCGGAATCAAATAAAGCAGAAATTGATGCATCAAAGGAGGTGGCTGCACCTGCAAGCTGGGCCTCACTCAAAAGATCGCACTTGTTTAAAACCCGTAAAAGTCTTGCCGGATCAATTGAATCTACTATTCGGGTATCGTCAATATTGTCTGTGTTCATATCGTCGGTCAAAAATAAAACAATGTCAGACTCGCTGATTTTAATTCTGGCCTGGGCAATTCCAAGTGATTCGATTTCACCGCCCTCTTCTCTCAGGCCTGCAAGATCGATTAATTTTATGGGCAATCCAGAGAAAAAAATTGTCTCCTCAATATAATCGCGGGTAGTTCCAGGACTCGAAGATACAATTGCACGATTTGAGTTTGAAAGTCGGTTTAATAGAGAAGACTTCCCAACATTTGGTCGACCGGCGATTGCAATGGTCATTCCGTCAATTTGCGAACGTTTGTCTTCGAACTTTTCTGCGAGAAGGCTCAAATTAGCGGAAATGGAGCGGGTAAAGTTTATTGCATGGTTTAGGTCGGACAGGTCGCTGAAAACGCCCTCAGGAGGCTCTGTCGAATCCGTTTTTTTGCCATTTTTGTCAAAATTTTCCAAATTATGGTCGTCAAAGTCCTCTGGAAAATCAATTTCTGCCTCAAGCATGGAGATCAAATCTATGAGTTTGGAAGTGATTTTATCAATTTCAAAAAAAAGAGAACCCTTTAAATTATTTGCTGCGGCACTCATTCCCTGTGGAGATTTTGCATTTATAAGATCAATTATTGCTTCTGCCTGTGGTAAATCTATCCGACCGTTTAAAAATGCTCTTTTTGAAAATTCCCCTGCCTCGGCAGGAACCGCACCCTGTTTAAGAAGTAAATCAAGAACGCAGTTAAGAACAACCGGGCCGGAATGTGTTTGAAGCTCTACCACATCTTCGCCAGTATAGGAAGTTGGGCCGGGCATGGAAAGCAAAACCACATCGTCGATTGTCTTGAGGGTTGCCGGATCAAAAATTGTTCCAACGTAGATGCCGCGAGTGGAAAGGGAAAATGAGTCTGGGCTGTGGGGCTTAAAAATTTGTGCGGCCATATCAATGGCGGATTCACCGGAAAGCTTTATAATACCGATGCCGCCGTATCCAAAGGGTGTTGCTATGGCTGCTATTGTGTTTGGAGTCATGGCAATGTGTGATACCTGGGGCGAAAAATTGATTAAATAATTTTAGTGAATGGGGGAAACTTTATGAAAAATTTCCCCCAAACCATTTTCAAAAACTTTGTGCTGCGGGGTGATGATCCGCTCAATTTCAATCGATAAACATAATAAAAAAGTGCTATGAACCCCCGCCCATGCTATGGGACAGCAAGATCCAGGTCTACTTTTGTCTGTTAAGAGTCTTGCGTTTTTTGTCCTGGTTTTTAGGGATGATAATCACTTTTCTATAGTAACCATCACCTGAACTCTGGGTTTTTACTTCCCGGTCGTCCTTTAATGCAAGGTGTACGATTTTTCTGTCAAAGGAATTCATCTGATTTATGTATGCCGGCTTGCCGGTTTTTTTGGCCTTTGATGCCATTTTGTGGGCCAGGGACCGCAGGGCAGCGCGTTTTTTTACCAGGTATCCTTCAACATCAATTTGAACAGAAACCCTTTTTTGGGACTTGGTGTTTATTACTTTTTCTATGATGTACTGGATTGCTTCAAGGGTTGCTCCCCTCTTCCCGATGAGTGCGCCTGTGTTGCCGTCCTTGATGTTATAAAAAAGTCTTTGTTTTTTTATTTCAACAGAAACTTGAGAATCATCGGAAATAGCCAGGACGATTTTTTCAAGGGTTATCCGGCCTGCTTCAACAAGCTCGTCGTCAATTTTAAATTCCTTTTGAGGCTCGTCTTCCTTGTCGTCGGCTTCTGCGTCCTGTGTGGTTGTAGTGTCTGCGGGTTCCGGAGCTGGTGTTGAAGCATCAACAGTGGGTTGTTCTGGTGCTGGCTCTGGATCAACTGCTGATTCTGCTATGGTTTCCGTGTCAGGATCAGTCCGAGTATCCGTGTCAGAAACAGATCCATTGCCCTGCTCTGTATCATTGGTGATGGGATCTGCTTCACCAGGACTATCGCCTGTATTTGCATCAGGGTCACCAGTGGACTTTGTTTCAATGTCTTCAACCGCTGTACCATCGCTGTCGGGAAGAGTTTCGGATGCTTGGACCTGGGTCGGATCTGTTTTTCCGTCATTGTCGTTATCCTTTTTGCTAGAGGGGGTTTTCTTTTGAGATGCTTTTTTGGGAGCGGATTTTTTGCTTGTTTTGTCGTTTTTATTATCTGGTGCATGCACTCGGAGTTTAGCTTTTTTTACTCCGACAAGGCCAAAAATTCCGCTGGAACCATAGGAGATGATATCATACTTGAGGTTTTTTTTGTCGATCTTTAACTCTTTGCATGCTTTTAATACGGCGAGGTCTACGTTTGTTTCCTCGAATTCGATATAGGGCATTTTTAAAGCTCCTTGTTACGAGTTGTTCAATTTAACATTAGTAAAGTACTGCTGGAAAATTGAAATAAGGTTATTTACAAACCAGTACAGAACCAGGCCAGATGAAAAATTTATAAAGATGAAAGTAAAGATAACCGGCATCATCATCATCATTTTTGCCTGGGTCGGGTCTCCAGGAGGAGGCGACATTTTTTGCTGGAGCAACATTGATGCTCCCATCAGGAGTGTCATAACCGGGATTCCATAGGGTGCTTCCATAAAAGGAATGGAAATATCAAAATTAAAAAGTCTGTCTGGTGCGCTCAGGTCGGTGATCCATCCCATAAAAGGGGCATGGCGAAGTTCGATTGACTGGTAGAGCATCCTGTACAGGGCAAAGAAAATTGGCATTTGTATCAGAACAGGAAGGCATCCGCTAACGGGGTTGACCTTGTAGGTTTTGTAGAGCCCCATTGTTTCTTCGTTCATGCGTTTTTTATCGTCTTTGTATTTTTCTCTCAGTTCCATGATAAGGGGCTGAAGTTTTTTCATTTCATTCATGGACTTGTAGCTTTTTGTTCCAAGAGGCCAAAAAACGATTTTGATGCACACTGTAAGAAGTATAATTGCAACGCCGTAGTTCGGAATAAAGCTGTAAATGAAATTCATGAAGATTAGGGCGTATCTTGCGATAATGTCAAAAAATCCAAAATTAACAGCCTTGACAAGATCAAAGCTGATGTCGCTGAGAACTTTCAGACTCAGGGGGCCAAAGTATACCTTGTGTGGAAATTCTACCTGTTGTCCGGGCTGCAAAGATATGGATGGGTATTCAATCAGGGTGTCAACGATCTCGTCGGTTTTTGTGGCAGTAAATATTGCTTCCCCAGGCTGCGTGGGAACAATAGCCGACATAAAATATCTGGTGACATAGGCTGCCCATTTAACCGGGCCGTTAATAGTTTTTTTGTCTTCAATGTCGTCTGAATCGAGTTCATGTGTTTCTTTGTCAACAAGCCCAAGTGGGCCAGTATAGGCAAAGGTTCGTTTTTCTTCTTGAAGCTCACTGGAAAGTGATGCAATAAAGGACTCATTCAAGGCTCTGTCGGAGTTGTTTTCGATTGTCACCTTGTAGTCAATAAGGTAGTCATTTGGAAATGCAGTAAAGGTTTTTGTAATCTTGAGTCCCTCAGGCGAGGTCCATACAAGGTTAAAGGATTGGCTGGAGTTTGTGGCATCACGGTGTGTGGCCTCTGTGGCAACATTAAATCTGGCTTCACGGATTCCGGGTATGGAGTTGCCCTTGAAGTCGATTAAAAGAGTTCCGGGTTTTAAGTTTGCCGAAACAAGTTCCTTTAGTGGTGATGTTTCATCAACCCTTTCCTTGAAATTTTTAGTGATAACACTTCGAATGGCTCCGCCATTTTCTGTGATTTCTGCTCTAAAAAGAGAGTTTTCCAGGACGACCACCTTGTAAGGCTTTGATTTTACTGCTTTTACTTCCGGTGTAGCAGAAAATGAACCTGTAGCGGCCGGTGTTTGTGTTGCTGGTTGTTTAGTTAGGTCGGTGTTTTCCGTTGTTTTAGTGTCTGCAGATGAAGTCTGGGTTTGTTTTTGATCTATTGGAGGTTTTGGAGCAAAAAAGTAGCTCCAGACAAACAATACAAAAAAAGACAATACAACAGCCACAAGAAGTCTGACCTGGTCCATATTTATGGTTCTCCTGAAAAGATGTGTATGAGCGTGTTTTATTATTCCAAAAAAATTTTAGAATAAAACAGCTCTTTTGATAGTTTTCAATTAATGAAAAAAAAGGAATCAAGAAAAGGGAAAGAAATTTTTGAGCAGGTAGAAATTTCCTGCAAAGTTTTATGGCACTGGATCTGTGCCCCCTGGATGAAGGGGGTGGCATTTTGATATTCTAATAATTGAAAGCCAAAGGCCTTTAAATGCTCCGTATTTTTTTATCGCCTCGATCGCATAATGCGAGCAGGTTGGATAAAATCGGCATGATGGTCCAAGTAGCGGTGATATAGTATATTGGTACGCCCTGATGAGGGCGAGGAAAAGATTTCCTAAAGTTAAATCACAAAATTTTTTGAAATATCCGATCAAGGGACGTTTCCGCTCTTTGAAAGTTAATATCAGCCGCCTTTTTGTGCGCTATAATGTTGATGTCCCATACATCCGCAAATTTTTTTCTGTTTTGTCTAAAAATTTCCCTGATGATTCTTTTTATTCTGTTTCTGGTTACTGCTCCTCCCACTCGTTTGGATATGGTTATTCCAAGTCGTGTTTGTTGGGTCAATCCGGGTGTGTATATGACGAGGAAGTCCTTTTCATAGATTTTTTTTCCTTCTTTGGAAATTCTTAAAAAGGAAGATCTTTTTCGGAGCCGGTTGACCTTTGAGAAAGAATAGTTTTTCAAATCAACACACTACAAAGCGAGGCGTTTTCTGCCCTTGGCTCTTCGCCTGTTTATGATGCGTTTGCCGCCCTTTGTGGACATGCGTTTTCTAAATCCGTGTGTTCTTGCACGTTTGATTCTGCTTGGTTGAAATGTACGTTTCATTGGTTTTCCTCTTATTTGTTGATCAAAAAAAAAATTTCGAAATTAAAAATTGTACCTGCAATATATGATGATCCGTTAAAAATCTTTAAGTTTACCGGAAAAATTGATTTCCAATAAAAAACAGGTACTACAAACTATCAATTACATCAAAAAGAAAGTTGATTGTCAAGGTGAAACCTCTCTGGTGCAAAAATAAAGCAAAAGCTCCAACCTGTTATAAATTTGTCGTAAAATAAATTGAACAAAAAAACCTTTTTTAAAAATTAAATTAAAATGCGCTGTTTTGCACAATATCCCAGATTCCGCATGGACACGCACCAGCGCAAAATCCGCAGCCTATGCAAAGGTCGTCATTTACTGTGTATTCATAACCTGCGTCATCGGCTACCTCGATTCGAGAAATTGCAGCCTGGGGACACGCTGAAACACAGATGCCGCAGTCCCTGCATTTTCCGCAGGAGGAGCATTGTGATGCACAGTCGCCAAGAGTGTTTGATTCAATAATTCTCGGATCAAAGTATGCAAGGGAAACTCGTGATTTATCGATGGCAGGTTTTCCATCGCTAAAAACAGGGCTTGTGTCCTCAAGGGGACGTTTGCCGGAAAGTACCTCAATAATTGTAGTGGCAGCTTTTCGACCCGCCCCGATAGCGTTGGTTAAAAGTCCGGGCCGGACAACATCGCCTATTGCAAAAATATTTGGAATTGTTGTCTGATATGCAGCATTAACAGAAACAAACCCCCGGTCGATTGAAACGCCCTCCGGGATGAAGTCGAGATCCGGGCGGTCGCCAATGGAGATTACTACTGTGTCGGCTGGAAGTAATTCGCCATCGGTAAGTACTACTCCATCGTCGGTGATTTCTTTTGTAAATTTTGGCCACAAAAATTTTGCACCTGCTCGTTCTGCTTCATCACGTTCCAGACCGAATGATGCAGGTTCCTGGATGTCGATAAGGGTGATGTCGTCTGCACCGAGCCTGTGCGCCTCGGTTGCAACATCGCATCCAACATTTCCTGCTCCGATAATTACTACCCGCTTTCCTGGTTTGATGCTGCCTGCCTTTGCTTTAAAAAGGAAGTCAAGTGCTGGAACCAGTTTTTCATTGCCGGGAAATGGCGGAACCACGGGTTTTTGTGCGCCGATTGAAATTACTGTAAAGTCAAAATCAGAAGCAATTTTTTCAAATTCAGCAGCAGTTAAGTTTTCCTTTAGATGAACATGGGGAATTACAGATGCTGCTCTTTCAAGTTCCTTTTTAAAAACATCCTTTGGTATGCGAGAGTTTGGAATAACAGACTCGATTTTTCCGCCCAGCTTTTCTGCCCGGTCATAAATAACAGCAGTATGCCCCTGTTTTCTGAGCTGCCATGCAACGGAGATTCCTGCTGGCCCGCCGCCAATAACTGCGATTTTTTTACCGGATTCCGGTGGAACATTTGCCTTTGCATCAATGTCTATGCTTTTCTTTCCGAGTACGGTCACATCAATGGGAACCAGGATGTCTGCGTGTTTGGTGCAGGAGTCCATGCAAAGGTTCGGGCAAAGGTATCCGCAGATGGTTGCTGGAAAAGGAGTATAGTCAAGTGCGATTTCCAGGGCTTGTTCGGTTTTGTCTTCACGCATGAGTCCCCATCTCTGCTGGACGGGAATTCCAGAAGGACACGCAGCCTGGCATGGAGCAAGGTACATGTTGTTTTCCCACACAGGAACAAACCGTCGGAGTTTTCCCGTTGCAATAACCGGGACAGGACTCATGTCAATATCGGTAAGTTCGCCAATCAAGCCGCCTGTGCCAAGCTCTGCATCCCAGACACCCTGCCGGAATGATGCCATAGAACGGCGTGTGTCGATTGTTTTTTCCTGGGGTGAAAGAGCCGTTAAAAGCTGCCACTCGGAACGCTTGGTCAGTGTGGACAGGAGTTCCGGTTTGTTGATGTTTTCAAGAAACAAGACCATGTTATCAGAGAGCCATTTCCAGTCAGTATCGGAAACAGGGATCTGTTTTGCATCGGCAGTGCTGAAGCCGTTGATGGGGCCACGGAAGAAAATTTTTCCGCCAACCATTCCAACGGTGGGGCGGTATCCAATAACGTTTTCTGGATTTTGTCCTTCGTGACCGCATATAATTGCGACTCCGCCAGCCATGAATTCAGCAAAGTAGTCCCCGGCAGTTCCGAGTATCCACAGTTCCGGCGGATCAAAGCGGGGGTTGCTTTTTGTCATGGTCATGCCGCGCGCGCCGATGTTCCCGTCGATAAAAATTTTGCCCTGGGCCATTGCGTTAGCAGCACCGTTTGCAGCATTGCCGTGTATGATTATTTCTGCACCGGCATTGAGCCAGCCAACATCATCGGATGCCGGGCCCATGATTTCTATGCGTGTATTTGGAAAACCCATGGAACCGGTACGCTGACCAGGATGCCCTTCTATGAGGATATAAACCTTTTCATCCCCTGCCCTGTGTAGTCTTCCGCCTATTCCGTGCTGACCGTGCGCATCAATTTTTATGTTTCGCTCACCATTTTCAATGGCCTGCTGTAGTTCTTCCTCCAGAATTCTGGATTCAATGCGAACCTGTTTTGTTTTTCCAAAAATGTTGTCTTTTGCGGTTGCGTTTGTGGCACCATTTATGGTTACATCTGTTCCTGATTTCAGCCAGGACATGTCATCGGATGCCGGGTCGATTATCATTTTTTTGGAAAAAGCCACAGAGTCAGCACTCTGACCAGGAGGCCCTTTAATATCAACATAAACGCTGTCATCGTCAGACCTGTGCAGAGTCAGGCTGATTTTCTGCTGATCAAATTCTACGGGTACGGTTTTTTCACCGCTGATTTCAAAAAACTTTTGAGAACTCATTTGTAATCTTCCTATTGTAAACTATACAACATATTTTATATCCAGGCGGTCTGCCGCATGTTTGTCATCAATTGCAAGTGCATCGGACATTCCGATTGGCAGTGATGTAGAACGTCCCAGCGGGGCAACGATCTTCTTGAGTTCAATATCAAAACTCAAGTATGCATCAACAACACGCTCTGCTACATTTTCTGCACTTAGGCGTTTAAAGAGCCTTGGGTCCTGGGAAGTAATACCCTTTGGACACAGGCCGATGTTACAGATATTGCACCTGTCGCCTTCAGAACCAAGGCATCCTGCTGCTGCCTGCATTATATATTTACCAATCTGGATACCGCTTGCGCCCAGCATTATCAGGGCAGCAGCGTTTGCAGCCAGGTTGCCGTTTTTGCCGACGCCTCCGCCTGCAAAAAGTGGAATCTCGTTTTGCTTGCCGATTTTTACAAGGTTGAGGTAGCAGTCCCTGACGTTGCTGGCAATTGGGTGTCCCATATGATCCATGGAAACATTATATGCAGCCCCGGTTCCGCCGTCTTCGCCATCAATGGCAAGCCCTGCGGCATATGGGTTTCTGGTCAGGTTGTTAAGCACCGCAAGGGATGTCGATGATGCAGAAATTTTTGGATAAACAGGTGCCTGAAATCCCCAGGCCATGGACATGGACTGGATCATTTTTGCAACAGCTTCCTCGATAGAGTACTTTGTCTGGTGTGTTGGGGGGCTTGGAAGACTGACCCCAACGGGTACACCACGGATGGCAGCAATAAGTTTGTTTACCTTGTGCCACATCAAAAGCCCGCCGTCACCGGGTTTAGCACCCTGGCCATACTTGATTTCAATTGCACAGGGGACTTCCTTCATGTGCGGTATGGCGTGGATCATCTCGTCCCAGCCAAAGTAGCCCGATGCAATCTGTAAAATCACATATTTAATAAACCTGCTACGCATGAGCCGTGGGGGACATCCGCCCTCACCCGTGCACATTCGGACAGGCATGTTCATTTCTTCGTTCAGGTATGCAACGCCCATTTGAAGGCCTTCCCACATGGGAGGCGATAATGCTCCAAAGGACATGCTGCCAATCACCAGTGGATAAATTTCCCTGACTGGCGGGATCCACCCGTTTTCGCGCTGAAATTTTAAATTCTCCTCCGGGGGAAGCACGCGCCCCAGCAGGGTTCGCAGCTCAAATTCGTGCCGACCCGCATCAAGTGCAGGGTCTGTGAGCATGGAAATTCGTACAAACTTGATCCGGTCAAGGATACCGTCCTTTACATTACGCCTGCCACCCCTGGTTCTGGGCAGTCCGCCAGCGTTGGAGTGGTATCTCAGCTTATCAGCTTCATCGCTGCGCTCTGGTAGAATTGCATCATTAGGACAAACAAGTGTACACATTCCGCAGCCGACACAGGCGTGCTGTGGTTCGGTTTTTTGCCTGACCCCGTGAAAAATTGAATACAGGTTTGACGAAGGAGTCTCCAGATTAAGTGCCGTGTTTATAGTTCTTTTACGAAAAACACCAAGCTCCAAGGCTCGTACCGGGCAAACAGAAGCACAGCGGCCACAAAGGGCGCATTTTTCCTTGTTCCATAAAACCTGCCACGGCAAATCTTTTATGCACAACGTTGATGGGGTAATGGGTCTGTCTGCCTGCATATTTTAACCTCCTTCCGGTCCGGGCCAACTATGGCTGTATCAAGGTGCATTGGTTGAAAGTCGGTGGACTTGTCCCTTTCAGGAATAGCAGCGTCCAGCCCGCAAATTTCAGAAGAAAATGCATATACACCAGGCCGTCCGCCAACAATCCCCGGACGAAATTTTTTCCTGTCCTGAACCATAAAAAGAGTATGATCCTGCATGCTTCCAATAACACAGTTTGGCCCGTCTATAATCAGCCTTCTACAGGTTTGTTTCAGGTTTTTCAAAAAAGACCTGTCCGGGTGCATCTCTATGTCAGCCCCCTGTAATGGCGTGATGATGTGTTTGAAATATTCAAGGTCAAGGCCCAGAATATGTTTTGTATAATGAAGAATATGTGTAAAAACCTCAGAATCAGACTGAAACCCGGAATAGCCGGTAATTCCCCTGGATTGAAGATAATCCCGGATCGGGATAAATGCTGTATTTTCACCATTGGTCATCGTGGAGTAACCCCTGAGGAAAAAAGGATGACAGGCATACAGGTTGATGGCGTAGTTTGTGTTCTGCCTTCCCTGGGCCATGACGATTCTGGAATTGAATTCTGCCCTGTCCAGGCGGAGGTGCTCTGCAACCCGCATGGGATCGCCAATCTCCTTTATCATAATCACGTCGGGCCAGAAGGAATAAACAATCATGTCACCTTCTGCCGCGCCCATCTGCCTCAGCTCAAGCCTTATCTCCACAAGCTTGTCGTATTTATCCTCCTGGGACATTCCCTCCCATGCCTCTGGGTACTCATATGCCCGGATGATGTAAACATCCCTTTTGGGCACACCTGGCGGAGGATTTTTTGTTAAACTTGTGGTGATTTTATACTTTGTCATGAATCCGTATTTTACCATAAAGCTGTCAAGGCGCACCAGGCCACTCTTGGTGAAAATTCCAGAAAGTATAGGGGCATCCTTAATATCTTCAAATGGCCCGCCAAGATCCCGCAGGAACAAACCAACTCCAGAACCGTCGTGTCCTTCTTTCATGACGTTCAGGGCATTAACAGCCGTCATCGGTGAGAGCGGCTCCTGGCTGGTGATTGCAAACAGCCTGCACATTTATAATTCTCCTTGTAAAAATTAGCAGGAATCGATCCCCTGCGTGAAATTTTTTTGTATTTAATTTATTGTTACTGCTAAAAGCTTTTTTTTATAAAACCGTCACTATTCTGGTTTTACGAATGAATCATCATAAATTCAAGACATTTTTTATTTGGCAGGAACCTTTATTAATTAATATTTTCATGCGCTGCATCGAGTGTGTGTGAGATAGCTGTGTAATGACAGTACAAATTTAAAAAAAGAATCCTTATTTATATAGCAGCCGCCATAAAACAGGCGCAAAAAAAAGCCTGCCGGGAAAATTTTCCCGACAGGCCTAATCTTGTCATAAAACCAGCTTGAATACAATCGAAACTAAATTCGATTATGATCCAAGAATCTTCAGTGCGGTTTCATTGTTGACGTCTGATACATGCTCAATGCCGGTTTCTGCTGCGGTCTCACGGTTTGCAGAGAAAAGTTCCGCTCTTGAAATTTCTGACAGTTTAAATTTTCTTGCGCCAGCCATAAGCTGCTGCAGGCCGCAGGAAAGTTTGTCAGCAAGAGTGTACATTGCGATTGCGCCGTATGGGATATTTTTCATTTCGTCTTTTCCAACCTTTTTCTCCAGGTCGAAGTATGCAGCGAAAATTTCTTCCTTTGATTGTCCGATGGTTGAAACTGTCTTTGGCAGACTGTCCCAGTTTCCAACAACCTGTTCTCTCTTGTCCGGGTTCAATGCGCCTTCGATGTTTGATCCTACAAATCCAGGAATCATAAGTCCGCGACCCATGCAGATAAGTTTTGTGTATGGTGCGCCAAGTGCGATGCCCTTGAAAATGCTGTCTTCAAGTGCGAATCCGCCGGCAAAGGACATATCAACAACCTTGGTTCCGTTTGCAGCAAGAACGCTTGCGTACTCATATGCTTTGGAGTGCAGGTTGATAGAAGGTACGCCCCAGCTTTGCATCATGTTCCATGGGCTCATACCAGTTCCGCCGCCGGAACCGTCTATTGTAAGAAGATCCATTTTTGCATCACTGGCAAACTTGATAGCCATTGCAAGTTCTTCCATTCCATAGGAACCAGTCTTGAGGGTAATGCGTTTGAAGCCCAGGCTTCTCAGGTAATCAACGGATTTCATGAAATCTTCACGAACCATGTCTACGTTGTCAAGGTTGGTGTTTCCAAGTCTGCTGTGACGAGCAAATGCTTTTACTGCGCCTTGCTTGAATGCTTCCTGTACTTCTGGAATGCGAGGATCAGGATCAACAACATAACCACGATCTTTAAGGAAAAGGGCATAGTCCAGGCTGGAAACCTGAATTTCTCCACCGATATTTTTGGCACCCTGGCCCCATTTAAGTTCGATAATACATTTGTTGCCATATTTTTCTGCAACATATTCAGCAACGCCATTTCTTGTATCTTCAACATTGAGCTGTACAATAACAGCACCATAACCATCATAATAACGCAGGTATGTGTCGATTCTGCGATTAAGTTCCGGTGCGTTGATGATTTTGCCTTTTTCTAAAACAGACTCTTTGTCCACACCAACAACATTTTCGCCGATTACGATGGGGATACCAATAAGTGCTCCACCAACTGCAAAGGAGTTCCAGTATTTGGCTGCGATGAAGGTTGATCCAAGTGCGCCGGTCATCATTGGAACGCGGGCCTTTGTTTTGATCTCTTGTCCAAACTCTGTTTCAATGCTTACATTTGGGAAGATACAATCATCTGGATCGTTTGTCATCTGGTCGCTTATTCCACGTGCGCCGTAGGCATAGCCCTGGATACGAAGTGCGTTGTAGTTCACGCCAACGCTGGTTGTATTGTTTGCGCCTGCTGTAACAACACCAAAGCTTCTTGGATAAAGAAGTTTTCTTCCTACGAGGCTTGAGAGCCAGGTTTCGCATTTTCCGCTGCAATCTGCTCTGCAAAGTGTGCAAAGCGTGGATTCACAAGCGTTTCCTCTGTTAGTTGTTCCGAGTACGTCATTGCTCTTTGAAAATCTCATGCTCAATTTCTCCTGAACGTAACTAATTTTTGTTACAGTTAAAGTATAGTTCGGGTTTTTTCTTGCTGATTAGTCATTCAAGCAAGCTAAACCTCCAAGTCCATCATGCGCTTTATGGTGTTGCCCGGCGCATATAATTGTTTACTT
>JAOZSB010000409.1 GCA_029939895.1 Desulfobacterales bacterium | reverse complement strand
AAGCTTTTGTCAATTAATTCAAACATTAATTCTATTTTTCAGGATCGACTACTTAGTTCCTGTAGAAACTATTTAGAGTTATTCAGGTCATCATATTGAACTGTCATGTCACCCGGAAGGATTATCATAGGATCTTTTGTAATGCTGTATCTTGCTTTTACCGGAAAATTCCCGTCGTTGCATTCTGAATACATGGCGACCCTGTTCTTGCCAGACTGTTTGACATAATACATGGCAGCATCAGCCTTTTCTATCAGATCACTTATGTGCGCTCCGTCTTCAGGATATGAAACCAGCCCCATACTGACAGTTATCTGGGGCAAGCCATCAATCTCCAGTTCGCTGACCGCAACCCTGAGTCTTTCGGCTGATACGGTGGCCTCCTCTGATCCAGTTTCAGGCAGAAGCATTATAAACTCCTCCCCACCATAGCGGGCTACTATATCAATGTCCCTGAGACCCTTTTGAAAAACCTTGGAAACGAGTTTCAATACATTGTCCCCTGCTCCATGGCCGTAGGTATCGTTGATCGCCTTAAAGCTATCAAGATCAGCCATCACAAGGGAAAAAATCTTATCATATCTGGAGGCCCTGAAATATTCATTCTGCAGGGCTGCCATAAAATATCTGCGGATGTAAAGGCCTGTCAGGGAATCGGTCACAGCCATTTCCCATAGCTGTGCCTTATTTATTGCAACTGCGGCCTGGTCTGCAACAGCAGCCAGAACCTCAACATCTTCAATGGAAAATGACACGCCATCCTGTTTGTTGGTGACGTTGATCACTCCGATTACATCGTTATAGACCTTCATGGGAATGCATAAAATTGACTTGGCAAAGGATACATCAGATTCAACAAAATCACTGCTTTCATCAGTGCTGTTCATTATAATCATATCGCCTGTCAGGAACACCTTGCCGGCGACACCTTCTCCAGGCCTAAAGGTTCTGCATGAGACTTCGTTGCTATTAACCCTGGCTTGAAATTCCTGATCCTTCATCCCCTCAAGCACCCTTACCGTAAGGCAATCGGTGTTTGGATCGTAAAGCATGATGGAACCCTTCTCAGCTTTCATGATTCCAATGGCCTGGCGCAGAATATATTGTAAAAGATTTTTAAGATCACTTATTTTTGTCATTGCATTACCGATGCTGTGGGAAATCGACAGGCAACGGAGGGTCTTATTAAGCTGTTCTTTTTCCTTTTTGTGAGACTGGTACAGAAGACTTGTGTTTATAGATGCCGCAACATGGCGGGATATCGTGGACAAAAACTTTATATCATCGCTTGAATAATCCTCTCCATCCCCTTTTTTTCCCATGAGCATAAAGCCGATGACACGGCTGCCTGCTGCAAAAGGAACACAAAGCTCTACATTTTTTGAGTCACCGAGATCACCAGGTAAAGCAGTCAAGCTGAAGGATGCCTTATTTGTAATCGCATCAAAAACAGACATGTCCTGAACATTTACTTCTGCTGAAACCCCTTTTATCGAGCCAAAAATCGTGTGGAAAAGAGAATCTTCTTCTTCATTTTCGTCCTCATTTAACCTGCACTCATCACTTTCGTCTTTATTATGCTCTCTGGCATTTATAATAATTTGGATACTATCAGTATTGAACCTGTCTTGTACTACCTCATCAATAACCTGGCAGAGTTTTTCATCGTCAACAGCGTTTAAAATTGCTTCGCCAGCACTGACAAGGCTTTCAAGAGCCTGAACCCTCTGCTCAAGGCTTGCAGGACTGCTTTTGTTTCCCCCATTTGCAGGGGTTGATTTCAAATCAGATTGACTCATTTCCCAATCCTGCCTGTACGTTAAAAAAAGATGCTCTCAACCTGTATTATAAAAAAAAAATTACACCTTAAAATAGGTTTATAGTATATTTTTGAATAAAAATCAACTTTGATTTGCTTATTGATTGCGGATAAACTATTTTAATTTCAAAAAATTTTGATGCAGCACTTGCCAGAATAGAGAAAGAAGCACTACTGGTGCTTTGCAGGCAGGGGTAAATTGTAAAAAAACCAGGGATAGATTTTGGAAAACTTTATGCTTATTTTATAACCTGTGAAGATAAAATATCCATGCTGTCAATAACTATGCCTGAATTAACCGCAACCAGACTTATAGTTTCGTTTTCTACAACAGCATAACTGGCTATTCCATCCCGTGGATTTGATGGGGAACCAGGGTTCACAAGGATTGCTTCGCCATGTCGTTCAAGCTTTTTAACATGGGAATGCCCTTCAATCATTATTGCCGGGTAATCAGGCCACGGGGTCTTTCTATGACCATGCGACATTCGGAACCTGATATTCAAGAACTCAAAATCAAGGACAGAATCAAGCCCCGGAAAAAACTTTTCATGGTCACAATTACCGGAAACAAGATATTTAGGCACATCAAGCCCGGAGTACTCTTCTCTGATTATCTCCGGTTGATAATCAATACCCTCAACATAGCCGTATTTAGTGTCAAAAAGGTCACCGGCAATAGCAATACCATCACCATCACCAAGCAACGTGACAAGGTGTGTCCAGGAAGCAAAGCAACCATGAAGATCAGCAGCAATTAACAGTCGTTTGGAGCTTTCGTTTGCATTATCCATTATAAATTTATCGCTATTCCCTTTAAATATTACTTATCCAGGCAAATTGAATCAATTGAAGATAATTTTGGCGAAAATGCCCATGCATATTCTTAAAATAAAAGCTTGAAAAGACCCAGCAGAGTCAGGGCAATACCTCCGGCTGTATAATAAATATAAGGAGGACTGAGCAGAATTTCAGGAAATCCATTACTATGTTTTCTGCCGATATTTTTTCTCAGGGTCATTGTAAGTTCTTTATTTATATTTCCGATTATTCCGCTTGATGCATCAAAAATTTTCTTTACATCCTTCTGCTGCACCCTGTTTCGGTCGTGGATACCCCTGAATTCCATCCATTTTTCAACATAATCTTCAGTTTCGGCTATGGAAAGGGTCGGCATAATAATCTTGTCGATACCTCGTTTTGGAATAAGGTCTTCCTGAAGATATGCAAACCTTTTACGAAGAGACGGGTCGCCAAAAAAGATAAACCCTGGTTTTGCAGCGTCATCTTCTATTTGCCTGTTAATATCAAGAAGAAAATAAAATTCAGCATCGGTCATGTTATGGGCATCATCAATGATAAAATAATCCCTTGTCTCACCCGATATTCTGTATGCTGGATGCCCACCCATTTCGGCTGGATCAATATTTTCATCATCGCTCGATTTTGTGGCAACAATACTGCATTCACTCCAGGAGCCATTTGTCTCTGCCATAAACTGCTTCATCATGGTGGTTTTACCGCTTGAGTTCTCTCCTATCACAACAGAAAGGAACTCGCCGCCAGCCATCAGGCTCAAAAGGGTCTTTATCTTCTGTTCCAGAGATGGATATATATAGATGAATTCTTTGTTTTCAAGATCAAACATTATTTATTTCTTTATCCTGATAAATCTTTAAATATCAACATAACGTTGACTTTTGGTTTATTCAAAAGGTTTATTTGTGAAATAAGCAAAAAAAACTCAAACAATAAAAATACAACATTTCATTTTACCATATAGCAGTTCTGAAAAAAATTTCAAGGGCTTTTAAAAATTAGATTCATGATAAATAAATTTGTGACACATGAAAAAGAGTTGATGCGCATAATAAAAAAATAAGACCTGGTCAGCATAAAAAAAATGTTTTTTTGCAATCGCTTTTTTGGCCTGACACAAACATGGATTGCATCAATTATTTCGACTCAAATTAAAGTGTTGACATGCATAACGCACTGTGTCATGATGGTCTTATTGTCGATAAGATTATCTAAATCGGCGATGACAAAAATTAATACTTTTTTTACACCATAAATATTTTTTTTTGTAATATTTGAAAGCTTAAAAGAAAACGTCGAAAAAAGCATAAATTT
>JAOZSB010000408.1 GCA_029939895.1 Desulfobacterales bacterium | reverse complement strand
TAATTTGAACTGAAAACTCTCATTGCCGCTGGACCAAAAAATGGGGGCTTGACAGAGACGCAGCATACGCTGCCGCTGCCGAAGAATACGATTTCAACTGCATGGGCTGCGAAGACAACTGCTGCAAGAGCGTTTTTTTTCACCACACACTTTTAGAATACATACTTCTTTATAAGGGATATTCTGCCCTTGATGCTGATTTGAAAAAACAGGTTTCCGAAAAATCAGTAAATTACATCAAACTCCATAAAGATTCCATGGAAAGCAGCACCACACTCAAATCATGGTGTCCCATGAACGTGAATGGCAAATGCATTGCATATGACTGCCGGCCCATGATTTGCAGGTTTCATGGCATTCCGAGCCAGGTTTCAAAGCCGGGTGCGGAGCCTGTTATTTCACCAGGCTGCGGGGAGTTTGACATACAATGCTCAGGCATGGATTATGTTGTGTTTGACCGCCTGCCTGTATATGGAGAGCTTGCACAACTCGAAAAAAAGCTCCGGGAGCATACCGGGTTCAACAGCAGGATAAAAATGACCATAGCGGAGATGATAGCCGATTATGAAGCGGATTGACAAGGACAGCATTGACAGTGTCAGGGGAAGAAAACTCGAAACTGGCGATGAATTCAATTTCAGGTGCAGCCCGGATGTAGCCTGCTATAACAAATGCTGTAGAAATCTGAACCTGTTCCTGTACCCCTATGACGTAATCCGCCTGCGGGCTAACCTGGGCATTACATCCTCTGAATTTCTTGATGAGTATACCGATGTGGTCATGCGGGAGGAGAACAGCATCCCGGACGTACTGCTGCGGATGGCGGACAATGACGAGAAGACCTGTCCCTTTCTTACCGATGCAGGGTGCTCTGTATACCCGGACAGGCCCGATACCTGCCGATCATTCCCGGTGGAGCAGGGGCTTATGTTTGGTGACGGGGTCGATATGTTCAGCAGTAAAGGCCCGGGGCCAGAACGAGTATTTTTTTTCAGACCGCCGGATTTTTGCAGGGGCCAGGAAGAAGACGAACTCTGGACAGTAGATGACTGGATTTCAGATCAGGAAGCAGAAATTTTCTCAACCATGACTGCAAAATGGGCTGAACTAAAAAGCCTGTTTTCAGAAGATCCCTGGGGCAGGGACGGGCCTTATAGTGACAAGGCCAAAATGACCTTCATGGCGGCATACAATGTTGATGATTTCAGAGCATTTGTGTTTGAAAGCTCTTTTTTGAAGCGTTTTAAAGTAAAACCAAAAATAGTAAAGAAGATAAAAGCAAACGACCTGGACATGCTTAAATTAGGCTTTGGCTGGATAAAACTATTTTTGTGGGGCATTGAAGGAAAGCTGGTCAAGTTGAAACGGTGAAACTGTGGATTATGTTTTTTCAACGCTGATATTGTATGCGTAGATATTTTTTATCATGTACACAGTTGTTAGGGGGATTTGTGAGTAGTGAGTGGAAAACAAAAGAGTTAAGCGATACATTTTTAGAAAATGTAAGGGGTGCGATTCCTCTGGCAGAAACACAGTTTGAAGTAATGCACAAGATGATCAGCCTGTGGTTTCCAGAAGTCGGGCTGGCAATGGATCTGGGGTGTGGTGACGCTGTTGTGGGCCGTGCCCTGCTGTCAAAATTTCCATCTGCGGAACTGGTCTGCGTTGATTTTTCCGAAAGCATGCTGGACAGTGCAAGAGAACATTTTTCAAAAACCGATGCAGTGCATTTTGTAGAAGCAGACTATTCATCGTCAGACTGGACAGGAACCTTAAATGATTTTGGCGGCTTTGATGTCATAGTCTCTGGTTTTTCAATTCATCATCAAACAGATGAAAAAAAACAGGAAGTTTATTCTGAAATCTATGGCCTGCTCAATCCAGGAGGGGTGTTTCTTAACCTTGAGCATGTATCCTCAAGCACAAAGGAAGTAGAAGCAGCATTTGATGATTACTTTATTGACAGCCTTTATGAATTCAACCGGAAAGCAAATCCAGAAATAGAAAGGCAGACTGTTGTTGAAAAGTACTACAATCGCACAGACAAGCAGGAAAATATTCTTGCACCGCTTGAGGAGCAGTGTGACTGGCTGCGGAGGATCGGTTTTCAAGATGTAGATTGTTTTTTCAAGATTTTTGAATTAACCCTTTTTGGTGGAAGAAAACCAGGCAGAAAAGATTTATAAAAAACAATAAGCAGACCCGTGGGGAGTTTTTTGTGAACTGGAAGAAATGGCAAAGTACATTTATACTTGTGTGGGTGTTGTTTCTTTTTTCGGCTGCCCTGGGTTTGAGGATTGCCTATATTAAAAACACCAGGGTTGCAGTGCCAGTCATGCATGATGCTGTTGATTATGTCAATTATGCAAAAAATCTTGTAGAGCATGGCGTGTACAGCCGCTCAAAAGTCCAGTCACCGCCTCCTGATAAATGCAGGTGGCCTGGGTATCCTTTGTTTCTTGCGTTTAATATCAAGGTTTTTGGGATCAACCATTTTTTAAGCGGGGCAACCATCCTGCAAGTGATTTTATGCGCGCTGCTGGTTCCCCTGACCTATTTGACGGCACGGTTTTTATTGCCAGTGTGGGCAGCCAGCATTGCGGCTGTTCTTGTCTGCTTTTCTCCCCATCTTGTAGCAATAAGCAATAATATACTCACAGAGACCCTGTTTTCATTCTGGCTTCTTACCTCAATATGTTTCTTTTTTTATGCAAACATGAAAAACAGCCCTGCCTTCTATGTCAGCGCTGGAGTCAGTTTCGGTATTGCATATCTGATAGTTCCAACTGTTTTTTTTGTACCATTTTTGTTTATTATTGTTACATCCCTTTGTGCAAAGGAATCCAGAGGGATGGTGGTTAGAAATGCAGTGGTCTTTTTACTTTCTTTTTTAATAATCTGGGGTGGGTACAGCATTAGAAATAGTATATCTGTCAAGCCTGAGAATATAACGGAATCAAGAATGATGATCAGTATCAGCCAGGGAAGTTATCCTGATTTCATTTATAAAAACAAAGCATTCCAGTATTTTATGCACCGTGAGGACCCTGAGCAGCCAGAGTATGGTAAATCATTTTCGAATTTTTGGAAAATCTTTAAAGTAAGGGTCAAAGAAAATCCCGTTGGTTATGCAAAGTGGTATTTTGGAAAAAAAACCTATATGTTCTGGAGCTGGAATATGTTGCAAGGCCAGAATGTCTACGTTTATCCTGTCCTGTATTCTCTTTACACAAGCTCACCTGCCGCTGCACTGAGTCTGGATTTAATGAGATGGTGCCATCCCCTGATCCTGTTGCTTATGCTGCTTGGGGGGATTGTTCATCTATCTCGGATCGTAAAGGACAGGAGCTTTACAAACATCAGCATTTATTCTTTACTTATTTTTATTTTACTTTTTTACTACTCTTCAATTTTTGCAGTGCTTGCACCTTTTTCACGTTATTCTGTCCCCCTGCGGCCTGCGCTTTACATTGGGGCCTTATTTACGATAAACTTTTTTATAGTATTATTTTTTAGACAAACTCAACATCAGCAAGGAGACTCATGAATATTAACACCATTAATAAGCATCTTTTTAATCGTCTGATTTTAGTAACCCACTGGCTAACAGAAAGTGAGCTTCGCAACCTGGTCGGCAAACCGGTAAGCCGCGCCCTTGCAGTTGCTACGCTGAAGATGAAGGGTGGCAAAAGCCGGGATGTGATTGATGAAATCGCACAGGAATGGCAAAAAATGTTTCCATCCAAAAAAATGGTTCCCATAACAAAAATTGAAAACAACATTGCCTATGCTGAAATAAGAACGCATTGCCCCTACCGGGGAAGCAGAAATGTAAATGGCTGCTATAGAATGATGGAATATGACCGAAGGCTGATGGAAACAATAGGGGCAGAGCTTGTAGTGATAAGATCTCGTAACGTCAACCTAAAAATGACCCCCAACGACAATGCAAATTTGACCCAC
>JAOZSB010000407.1 GCA_029939895.1 Desulfobacterales bacterium | reverse complement strand
ACCTGATTGCCATAACCAACGCAGAAAACGGAGCCGTACAGTTTGAGTATGACAAGCTCAACCGCAGGCAAAAGGAGATTGACGCAGACGGTTCAGCAAAGCAGGTTGAATATGATCCAAACGGCAACCTGATCAAGGAGATACTCCGTAACGGAACGACTGTTACAAGAAAGTATGACCTTCTTGACCGGCTGACAGAGGTTGAAAAAGATGTCACAGCAGTACAGGAGTTTGAGTATGATGCCGTGTCTCGCATGACCCGTGCAGTTGATTATAATGAAGGGCGGGGCAAACACGTAACAGAAAACCAATACGATATTCACAGCAGGCTGACAAGCAGCCTCCAGGATGAAATGCATGTAAATAAGGCATATGATGCAAACTCCAACCTGAAAAAGATTATTTATCCTTCCGGCAAAACAATAAGCATGGCTTACAACCCCCTGAACCTGCTCACCGAGATTTATGACAGTACGAGGATAGTTGCCAGTTACAGCTATGACGAAAACAGTCGGATAACAGCCATGACCATGGGCAACGGTGCTGAACAGACCAAAATCTATAATGATATAGGGCTGGAAGAAACCAGATCCTATGAGTTTGACGGAGAATCGCTTTATGCAATGGAGTCAGAATACGACATTCAGAACAATGTTGCACAAGAAACCATACTGCATAATAACGAGGAGCTTATAAAAAAATACACCTTTGACAAACTCGATCGCCTGGTAGAGGCGCAGATCAATGACGAAGGCAGCATCTGGAAGTATGACCTTGTTGGCAACTGGGTGTTCACCAGCCAGAACAATATTGATGAAGATATAACCGTAAACGCAGACAATGAGTACACAAAGGTAGGTTCAAAGATCCCGGACTATGATGCAAAGGGCAACATGACATCAGATGGTGTAAATGACTATGTTTATGACTGGAACAACCGCCTTGTGGAAGTAAAGAAAGACGGACAGTCAATAGCAGTATACACCTTTGATGCCCTAAACCGCAGAAAGACCAAAACCCTGAACTCTGTCACAACCACATATGTTTACGATGGCGGGCAGGTGATTGAGGAGTACAAAGACAACCAGCCTGAACGCTCCTATGTTTACGGCTCCTATATAGACGATCCGATTAAAACAGAGTTCCAGGGAGAAGCATATTATTACGTCAAGGACAGGCTGTTCAGCGTAACAACAATACTTAACAGCTCAGGCGAAATCCTAGAAACCTATGAGTATTCATCCTTTGGGTTAATGACGATCTTTGACAAAGATGGCAATAAAACACCATCAAGCGCAATAGCTAACCCTTACGACTACACCGGCAGACGCTGGGACGCAGAGTCCAGCCTGTGGTACTACCGCAACCGTATGTACTCGGCAACAATAGGCAGGTTCCTCCAACGCGACCCCGCAGGCTATATTGACGGCATGTGTCTTTATGCCTATGTCAAGAATAACCCCTTGAAGTATCTGGATACGTGGGGACTGGGTGCCATGGATTATGCCAAGGATTCTGCGGAACAAGTAGTGTTTGGGAATTATACTGACAAAGTTACAATAGGGGGCACGGTTGTTCAAATTGGACTAGCCTTTGTTGGTGTTGACTTACCAATGGACTTACGAGATTTATTCCATGATTTTTCTAATTGGGAATGGACTTGGGGACATGCTGGTACAACTACTCTTGATAGCATAGGGTTGGTGCCAGTATTGGGTGTTGCAAAAAATGCTGCCCCATTACTTAAGAAGGGACGACCTAAAGCCTTACTGGGCAGGGGCGATGTATATAGTGCTCATATAGATGGAAAATTTGGCATTCATGCTAAGCTGGATGATTATGGGATGCTTGATTTTTATATCAGAAAAGGGCCAAATAGTCCAAGAGGGGGTCAAATGTTTAACGAAATGATGGAAGCTTTTGGTCCAGATGCTGTTATGGGCATTTTTGGGGATTGGGAAGGCGACAGTGACTTGTCAACCAACTATGATGCTTTCAAAGCATCGATTGCTAAAGGAGTTTCAGAAAAAGAGGCTGCCTTCAATACTTTTACAGGTGAGATGGCTAAAAGGCACGGTTTTAACAATGTAGTAATTTTAAAATTTGATGCTGCAAAGAAAGAGGTGGAAGTGAATTTTTATAAAAGAAAAAAAAGGTAATAGAAATTCTTTGATCACAAAAGGGAACACTGCAAGTAAAAACATGCAGCTTGATGATGGAAACGATTACCTTTCATTCGACGACATTAATAGCCTAATCATTGTAAAAACAAGCTAAAAAAACAAAAGAGGTTATGGTTTCCCATAACCTCTTTTTATTTTTGGAATTCCGGGGACACCTTACCTTAATTATTGATAAATTCAAAAACTATCAAGCTTGTGGGGTATATAGTGTGGGGTAAGGGGGTTTTTGCAACAAAAAAAGGGCTTACGATTATCTCGTAAACCCTTTTTATTTTTTGTGGCGGGAGCGACGAGACTCGAACTCGCGACCTCCGGCGTGACAGGCCGGCGTTCTAACCAGAACTGAACTACGCCCCCGAAAGGTGGTGGTAGGCGGAACAGGGCTTGAACCTGTGACCTACGGCTTGTAAGGCCGCCGCTCTCCCAACTGAGCTACCCGCCCTTACACAAAAGATACTAACTAACAGCCAAATTTCTTTATGTCAAGCAGAAAAGTTATATCAAGAAAAAAACTTGATAAGTTTTTTTCTGTTGCTGACAATCCTGTCTCTTGCTGCACTGGTAATCCGCTGTAACCCAGCTTCAATCAGCTGTAATGCATTTTTACTGCTTGAGCATCAGCTTGTATGATTTGCCAATCATAACCGGGTGATATGACTTTTTTGCATGGGCAAGTCCGGGGATGTCCATGTCGTTTTCTTTATTAATGTATTTGAATTCACTAAAAAGTCTTCGGGCGCATTCCCGATCAAAGTACTGGTAAAGGCCCTTTACATCGGCAAAGGCCTTCTCAAAATGCAACACTCCCATATCTGCGGTTAATGGGGCGGCAATGCCCAGGGCTGCTACCTTGCCGTCAAGCCGAAGCTGGATACCCTTTACATCAAAGTAATCTATATGCTCAATTGTGTTCATGGCTGCGATACGCTCGCAGGATAGATCATCCTCGTTTGCGTCGCAGTCATTGACCTCGCACCATTCATCCAGAAAATCAAGGCTCGCGCTACTTGTTGCAGAGGTCATTTCCTCAATGGTGACACGATTGTGACCGTTCATATAAGTTTTTTCAAACTGGTTTACAAGGTTGCGTTTTTTGGAAAACCTGTTGCCCTTCAGCCCTGCAAGATCCTCGGTCAGATATACATAATCGTGATACCCTGACTGTTCCTCTAGGTTGAACAGCTTTTCAATATTTTCCCGGCCGTGTCTGGCAATGTAATCTTCGGGTATAAACCACAATGCATCAAAGCCCACCTCCCTTAACAGATCTGCAAGGTATTCTGGTGAATAGTCTCTGTCATCCGGCATGATTGGGAGTATTATATGATTGTATTCCGGCTTGCTGAACCTTGCGCATACCACAAGCGCACCGTCCTTTACAACCCCATAGGGCTGATAGCAGGAGGATGTCCAGGCCAGTATTGACGGAAGTGCATATACGCACAGGTTGTAATTCTGGTTTTCAAAATACGGTTTCAGGCTCTCGTAATCAGATATTTTAAGTTGTTGCGGTTCCATTGTTTTAAATGATGTTCCATTTCAAATTTATTTTTTAAAAAAAGTTTCATGACTATCAACAAAAAAATTCAAGGCAAAAATAAGAAAAATCAGCCTTAAACAACAAGTTAATCATTATTTTGAATTTTTCAAATGGATTATTTTCAAATCAAAACAGCAAATGGAAATCAAAAAAAGGCAGGCCGCACCACAGCCAGCGATTGTGTGTACTGGCTGCGGTGTGGCATATTTATGAAACCGATATATGGTTTTTGTTTATTTTATACC
>JAOZSB010000083.1 GCA_029939895.1 Desulfobacterales bacterium | reverse complement strand
GAGGCAAGATATTACTCTATCGTTATTTTCCTGGCAGCCCTGATTTTCCACATTTATGTTAGATACCGCTTTACACAAACCCTTTCATTCAAAAAATTTTCAATCCTGTTTGCTGTTATAGCCTTTATCCTTTTTAATTTTTTTCCGCCCACGGTTTCTGTTTTCCTTGTTGCGCTGTTTCTTTATGAATCAAGCCAATTCTTTAAACACAGGGACTTCTGGCTTTTTATCAAAAACAACCTCCCTCTTTTTTTCTCACTAATTCTAATCATGCCGCTTTTTCTATATTTCCCGCTCCTTAAGCTCGAAAGACTTTATACTGCTACATATCATCTCACTTTTTTTTCATTTATAAAAAAAATCAGCACTGTTTACACGTATTTAATTACATATGAAAACTTTATTCTTGTGCTTCTAATAAAAGTTTTCCTGGTGTTTTTAAACCGCAAAATCAAAGCCGTCCCGCATCAGATAGACACACAGACCGACAAACAGATTGATCTACAGAAATTCACTTATAAATACGACCAGTTATATAAACTTTCAATGTTTCTGATGCTCTTCCTGGTCGTGTATACTCTTGTCATCTGCAGGGTTCCTGTAATCTTTATTCCCCAACGATATTACATACTTTTACAACCAATATCAAAACTGATCCTCCTGATTGACCTTTATATTCTGGTTCACATTCTCAAAAGGATGGATTTTGGCATTCTTCGCAGGTTTCAGCCTTTTCCTTTTTCAGCTGTTTTCTCCGCCATGGTTATTGCTATTTTTGCGATACAGGGACTTGGCAGCTCAAAAATAATTGCAGATCGTGTGTTTGAAATGTTCCACCAATACAAGGGGCCGGTTGATTTTGCAGTCGAATATATCCAGAAAACATTTGATAATCCTGAAGAAATTGTTATCGCAACAAATTATGAAGAAGGGTCATACATGTATTATCTCGGCAGCAAGGTCATTATTGGTTTCACCCGTAACAATTTTAAGGAAGACCTGAAGATGTCCCCGGATATTGCTATCTTCAGGAGGGCGTACATTGACACAAAAAGCCAGATGGATCTTATTGAATTTTTAGCACCTTCTGCCAAATATGAAACCATACAGCTCCCTGTTTTCGATACTATGGTGAACAATATGCCGGAGCTTAACAATAACAGTTCCATATATATTCCCAGGCATTTTTTCAAAACCGTTTTGCCCACAGAAACTGATTTGCCCCTTGAAATACTCCAACGAAAAAAAAGTGAATAACCTTACCAATTCAACCCACAATAACTATTGACAATCATCCCCCTGTCTGGCTATATTTCTTCTTTTGTTTTGATATTAGTGGATATTTTTTTTCAATATTCCAAACTAAGATCAAACAAATTAAGATTGGACAAACTAAGATAAAATCGTGTTATCAAATTATTTTATCAAGAGTTTTTCGATTATTTTTTTAAACAAACCATATTGATAAAATAAGCAAAACCCTTCGATGTTAATTTTAAGTTTATTAGGAGTTTTTTGCTTATTTCATAACCAGACCTTAAGTATAAACTAAGGGTTTGGCTTCGACAAAACATTAAAGTTTATTGGGAGTGTTTTGCTTATTTCATAACCAGACCTTAAGTATAAACTAAGGGTTTGGCTTCGACAAAACATTAAAGTTTTTTGCTTATTTCATAACCAGACCTCTGGCATAAACTAAGCAATCGGCTTTGATGTTAATTTTAAGTTTATTAGAAGTTTTTTTGCTTATTTTATAACCAGACCTTCGGCATAAAACTAAGCAATCGGCTTCGATGTTAATTTTAAGTTTATTGGGAGTTAAAATGGGAAGCAAACAAAAGGAAACAAAGGAAAAACCTCTGGAGAAAATGACAGCCACGGAACTCAGGGACACTGCCGGAACCATACCGGAGATTACTGGAGCTCACGGAATGAATAAGGCTGAACTTATTTCTGCAATTAAGCAGTCACGTGGCATTGAAGAGGTTGAAAAAAAATCAAGTTCCTCTTTAAGAGAAATTAAAGCGAAAATTAAAGATTTACGCGCCAGGCATGAAGAGGCTATTAAGAAAGATGACAAGAAATCTGCTGAAATCCTGAAAAAGAAAATCAGCAAGCTTAAGAAGAGAACCAGGAAAGCAGCATAAATCAACAGGACTTTTTGAAAATGATCGACCCTGGGTCAATCGCCTTTGATGTTGACGGAGTTGTAGCAGACACGATGCGGCTTTTTTCAGACATTGCATCTGCCCATTACAATATTGCCGACATTAACCAGGATGCAATAACCTGTTATAATCTCAACGATTGTCTTGATATTGAACCAGAAATTGTTGAAGAAATTTATTACAGGCTTTTTGATGGCAATTATGATTGCGTACTCCACCCCTATGAAGATGCCGGTGCGGTATTATCAAAGATTGCAGCCAATTATGGCCCAGTGTTGTTTGTAACGGCACGACCCTATGTCGGGCCTGTTGAATCGTGGCTCACTGATACGCTGGGGCTTCCCAGGGGGTCCTTTGATCTCATAGCGACCGGTTCCTTTAAAGGAAAGCTGGATGTGTTGCTTGACCACGGGAAAACATGGTTTGTCGAAGATCGACTTGAAACATGCATTTTTCTAAAAGAGTCAAATATATCGCCAGTTCTGTTCAAACGCCCGTGGAACAGGGCCAATAATGGTATTGTTGAGGTTGAAACCTGGAAGGATTTGTCACGCCTGTTGAGGTTTGACATATGATTTCTTTTTCTCAAACTGCCATGGGCAGACCAATTTATGAGTTTATTTTCTGCCCACAACGAAATATGAAAGGATTATAATCACCTATGGTCTCTTTCACACAAAACAGACTTGAACAGCTTATTGATGACTTTGTTGAGTCACTTTCAGCAGACAAAGGTTACTCTGAGAACACATGCCGGGCCTATCAGCAGGATCTTTATGAATTCGCTTCATTTCTTGCCCAGCCAAACAAGAGTTCCAGCAAGAACCAAAAGAATGACCAGGGCAGCAAAAGGGATAAAGCAAAGCCGATAGACAATCTGCTCATCAGGGGGTATCTGGGGTTCCTCCACAAGGTCAGGAACAACAGCAAGGCAACAATGGCCAGGAAACTATCAGCTCTGCGTTCCTTTTTCAGACACCTTGTCAAGCACGGCATTATTGAGGATAACCCGGCGGATTCGGTACAAACGCCCAAGCAGGATAAAACCATACCAACCTATCTTCCAGTGGATGATATGTTCAGGCTGCTTGATTCGATAAAAACCGACACCTGGCTCTCATTAAGGAACAGGGCAATTTTCGAGACCATGTACTCTACAGGCGTAAGGGTCTCTGAGATTGCAGGACTTAACCGCGAAAATGTCGACTTTGCACGAAATACAATACTGGTTCTTGGTAAGGGAAATAAAGAACGGATTGTTCCCATTGGCGATAAGGCACTCGCCTTTGTAAAATCGTATTTGGAAAAGCTGCACTCGGAAAAACCGCACTTGAAAGATAAGTTCGTATCCGATCCAGATGACGCGCTCTTTTTAAATAAAAATCTTGGCAGACTTACAACACGGTCAATTGCCAGAATACTTGATAAACTCATAACAGAGTGCGCCATGAAGTCGCCAGCTTCGCCCCATGCCTTGCGGCATTCCTTTGCTACACACATGCTTGATGCTGGAGCAGACTTAAGGGTGATCCAGGAACTTTTAGGACATTCCAGGCTTTCCACAACACAGAAGTACACACATGTGAGCATGGACAAACTCATGAAGACGTACGATAAGGCGCACCCGAGGAAATAGGCAAATTTCAGTTTTAATTACTAAGCCAAATTGGAAAGCATTATGAATGAATACCATGGAACAACAATACTGACTGTTCAAAGAAACGGCAAAGTAGCAGTCGCAGGTGACGGGCAGGTGACACTTGGGGATCATGTCATCAAGCACAAGGCTCGGAAGGTCAGAAGGATATATAACGACAAAATAATTGTAGGTTTTGCAGGAGCAACAGCCGATGCTTTAACTCTTTTTGATAAATTACAGGCCAAACTGGAGCGTTATAACGGCAACCTGACCAGAAGTGCTGTAGAGCTTGCAAGGGACTGGAGACTCGACAAATACTTGAGACGCCTGGAAGCAGTTATGATAGCGGTTGATGAATCAAGCATGTTTCTTATATCAGGCAATGGAGATGTAATAGAACCTGATGAAGGTATAATTGGCATAGGCTCCGGAGGTGTTGCAGCAACTTCCGCAGCAAAGGCATTAATCGCAAATACAGATATGGAGGCAGTTAAAATTGTTGAAGCGTCAATGAGTGTCGCTGCATCAATCTGTATATATACAAATGATTGTTTTGTAATCGAAGAGATATAATCTTCAAACAAACTGCCAGGGGCAGACTTTTTATGTGTTTATTTTTTGCCCACAACAAAATATGAAAGAATTGTAAGTATTTGCGCCTTTTTTCATACAAATAGTTGAATAAAAAACAAATCGGATTAAAAGAAAATGAACGATCTAAAACCACCAGAGATAGTAGTTGAGCTTGACAAGTACATCATAGGCCAGAAAAATGCCAAGAAAAACGTAGCAATAGCCCTAAGGAACCGATGGAGAAGAAGACAGGTTCCTGATGACTTGAAAGAAGAGATTGCGCCAAAAAATATAATTCTAATCGGGCCAACTGGCGTGGGAAAAACCGAGATAGCAAGGCGGCTTTCCAAACTCACGGATTCACCTTTTTTCAAAGTTGAGGCTTCGAAATTTACAGAAGTCGGCTATGTTGGCCGTGATGTGGAATCGATGATTCGTGACATAGTAGAGCTTACGGTTAACAAGCTCAAGGGTCTGGAAAAGGAATCCGTTAAAGGAAAGGCATTGGAAAACGCTGAAGAACAGATGCTTGACCTGCTGCTGCCAAAGGGTAAGGAAGAGTTTTCCATGGGCAATGAAGAACCAGGAGACACCCATATTGAAATCGTAACCGATTCTTCAACAGATACCCGATCAAATACACGGGAAAAACTCCGCACCATGCTCAGAAAAGGGAAACTCGACAAAAGGTACGTGGAGCTTGATATTTCTGACAAATCAACGCCAATGGTAGAAGTGTTCTCTAATGTGGGCATGGAGGAAATGGGCATCAACTTCAAGGATATGTTTGGAAGCATTATGCCTAAAAACACCCGGAGACGGCGGTTAAAGGTCGCTGAAGCCATGGAACTGATTGCCGCCGAGGAGGCCCAGGGTCTGGTGGACATGGACAAGGTTGTAAAAAATTCTCTGGAAAAAGTCGAGCAGTCTGGTATAATATTTATCGATGAGGTTGATAAAATAACCGGCAAGGAAGGTGGTCACGGCCCGGATGTATCCCGCGAGGGGGTACAGCGCGACCTTCTGCCAATTGTTGAAGGCTCAACAGTAACGACGAAGTATGGAACGGTTAAAACAGATCATATTCTATTTATAGCATCCGGGGCATTCCATACTGTAAAGCCATCGGATTTGATACCAGAACTCCAGGGACGGTTTCCAATCCGTGTGGAACTGAACTCTCTGGGCAAGGACGAATTTTACAAAATCCTGACCGAACCCAAAAACGCCCTGCTTCTTCAGTATATCGCCCTATTAAGGACTGAGGACGTGGAGATAGTATTTGAAGACGATGCAGTAGTCGAAATTGCACGTATAGCCGAGGATGTCAACAACAGAACTGAAAACATTGGAGCGAGAAGACTCCACACCCTTATGGAACATCTATTGGAAGACGTTCTGTTTGAGGCCCCTGATATTGAGGAGAAAAAAGTAATCATTGACGGAGATTATGTAAGTCGCAAGCTCAAGGACATTGTTGAAGACGAGGACTTAAGCAGATTTATTTTATAAGAGCCATAATCAAAAACCTGTACACAGGACTTTGCGAAAGCCATGAATGACGAAATAAAAAATAATAGTGAACCAGATATTCCCAATGCAGCTGATATACTCATAGAGTCCCTGCCCTACATCCGGCATTTCAGCGGCATGACCATAGTAATCAAGTATGGTGGCCATGCGATGGTTGACGAAGAGCTTAAATCTAATTTTGCCAGGGACGTGACTCTGCTCAAATTCATAGGGCTTAATCCGGTTGTGGTTCACGGCGGTGGTCCCCAGATCAACTTAATGCTCGATAAGATGGGCATCAAGCCTTCCTTTGTTCGGGGCATGAGAATGACTGACCAGGAGACAATGGATGTTGTTGAAATGGTTTTGGGTGGCAATGTGAACAAAGGTATAGTCGCCCTGATAAACAAGCATGGGGGAAAGGCTGTTGGCCTTAGCGGTAAGGATGGGCACCTCATTACAGCCAAAAAAATGAAAATTTATCACCAGGAAGATGAGACCAAGCCCCCTGAGATAATTGACCCGGGGCTTGTTGGAGAGGTAACCCAGGTTGACCCTGAAATTATTCACACCCTGTCAAAACAGGGTTTCATACCAGTAATTGCTCCGGTTGGTACTGGCGAGAATGGAGAAACCTTTAATATCAACGCAGACCTTGTGGCAAGCCGCATTGCAATGTCGCTGAATGCTGACAGGCTCCTTTACATGACAGATGTGGACGGCATTATGGATGAGGCTGACGACCTGATCACTTCTATTGATTCGGAAAAAGCCATGAAGCTGATAGACGACAAGGTTATTTCTGGCGGGATGATACCCAAGATTGAATATGCCCTTGCTGCAATTGACAGTGGTGCTGAAAAGATACATATCATTAACGGTAAAAAACACCACGCAATGTTGCTGGAACTTTTCACCGACGATGGCATAGGAACGGAAGTAATAAGATAGAACTTTGCCCTTTTTGGCCTAACCAGGTTTGACCAGGTAAAAAGTTAATACGCAACATAAAAAGATTTAATAAAACGAGATAGGACGATGTCAGAAGATCAAACAAAAAAAATACTACAAGCAGACAAAGCCTTGATGAGTACCTATGGCCGTTTTCCAATTATTTTTAAAAATGGAAAAGGTGCCAGGATATGGGATGCCGACGGCAAGGAATATATAGATTTTTTTGCAGGTTTGGCTGTCAATAATTTGGGACATTCCCATCCCAGGGTTGTAAAGGCATTGACGGATCAGGCTGAAAAGCTGTTCCATGTTACAAATCTTTTTTACAACCAGCCTATGATAGACCTTGCATCAAAGCTGGTTGATGTCAGTTTTGCCGATCAAGTGTTTTTTTGCAATTCAGGGGCCGAGGCAAACGAAGGGGCCATTAAGCTCGCAAAAAAATTCAGCTTTGACAAGGGCGATAAAAAAAGAAACAAAATTATCACCATGGAAAATTCATTCCACGGCAGGACTGCGGCAGGAATGGCCGCAACCGGGCAGGACAAGATCAAGACAGGATTCGCACCAATCCTTGATGGATTTGAACACATTCCTTTTAATGATATTGATGCACTAAAAGCCAAAATGGATAACACGGTCACCGCAGTACTTCTGGAACCAGTCCAGGGAGAAGGCGGTGTTACACCTGCTGACAAGGACTATCTGGTTGAAGTCCGGAAACTCTGCGATGCTGCTGGATCACTTTTAATATTCGATGAAGTGCAGACCGGTATCGGAAGGTGCGGAGCTCTTTTTGCCTATGAAACATTCGGCGTTGAGCCAGATGTAATGACTCTTGCCAAGGCGCTTGGAAATGGGCTTCCCATTGGTGCCATACTTGCAAAAGGCGATGCTGCAAAGGCCTTAACTCCTGGCTCCCACGGCTCAACCTTTGGCGGAACAGCCATAGTAAGCGCCCCTGCACTGGCTGTTCTGGACGTTATGATAGAAGAAAAAATTCCAGAAAAATGTGCTGAAACTGGAAAGTATTTTATTGAGAAACTAAACCTTCTTAAAGAAAAAAAAGATACCATAAAACAAGTTCGGGGACTCGGCCTGCTAATTGGGCTGGAGATTGAGGGCAAGGCAGCAGACGTTGTAAAGCAATGCCTCGACAGGGGCTTTGTCATTAACGCTGTACAGGAAAACGTGCTACGGTTCGTGCCACCCCTGACAATCGAAAAATCAGACATTGACTTGCTAATAGATTGCCTGGAAGATTTGTTATGAAAAAAGATATATTAACGCTGATAGACCTTGATAATGAAGATTTTGAAGCCTTTTTTGAACGTGCCTTTGAATTAAAAAAATCGTTCAATCAGGGAACCGCCTATAGACCGCTTGAGGGCAAGACTCTGGGGCTTTTGTTTGACAAGCCTTCAACCAGAACAAGAGTCTCCTTTGAGGCAGCAATGGTGCAACTCGGCGGAACCCCCATCTTCATAAACGCCAGAGACACACAAATTTCCCGAAACGAGCCAGTAAGGGATACGGCAAGAGTGCTGACAAGGTTTATTGATGGCCTTGCCATACGGACTTTTTCACAGGACTTTCTAAATGAGTTCGCAAGGTTTACCACAATATCCGTAATAAACGCCCTCACAGACCTGTACCACCCTTGTCAGGTGCTGAGCGACATCATGACAATCATTGAGGTAAAAGGTGGCTACAAAGGCGTTAAAATCGCCTGGGTCGGTGACGGCAACAATGTATCCCAATCATGGATAAACGCAGCCGCTGTGCTGGGACTAAAGCTTTCGCTTGCCTGTCCCAAAGGCTTTATGCCTAAACCCGACATTTTGGACAAGGCACTTTCAAAAAACAATGGCGAGATTTCCATATCATCAGATCCAAATGAAGCTGTGGAAAACGCTGATGTAATATATACCGATGTGTGGGCCAGCATGGGGCAGGAAGGAGAGCAATCTTCAAGAAAGCCAAATTTTATGCCCTTTCAAGTAAACTCCAGATTGCTGGCACGTGCTGCAAAGGATGCTGTTGTTATGCACTGCCTACCTGCGCACCGTGGTGAAGAGATAACTGGAGAAGTCCTTGAAGGCCCCCAATCCATAGTTTGGGACCAGAGCGAAAATAAAATGCACATGCACAAGGCTTTACTCGAAATTTTGATATTAAACTCAACAGACAGAGGATAAAAAAAATTGGCACCAGTGCTTCACTTTTATTCAAAAGTGTGAACAAATTTATTTAAAAGGACTATAAAATGAGAATCATATCAAGATTAGCATTTGGAATTTTTGTTGCCCTTTTTTTTACTTTTAATGCATATGCCTTTAAAATCAAGATTTGTTATGAAGATAAGGAGCAGCCACCCTATTACATGGGCACTACAAATCAAGTTCTTGCAGACAAACCAGGGGTTGCAGTTGAAATAGTTCAAATGCTGGAAGGCATGATTGAAGGGCTGAAAATTGAGTTGATCCGTGCACCCTGGCCACGTTGCACCGCCTATCTGGGCAAGAATTATGTTGATGGAATTTTTAATGCAAGTTATAAGAAAAAAAGATTGAAAATTGGGTGGTATCCAACCATTGATGGTAATTTGAGCGGTCCGGTTGATATTTCCCGAAGAATTGCGACAATCTCTTATTCATTATATAAACTTAAGTACAACAAAATTGACTGGGATGGTAAAAAATTTATAAATGCTGACGGGATAGTTGGTGCGCCCCGTGGGTATTCAATCGTTGATGATTTAAAAAGCAAGGGTCTTATTGTTCAAGAAGCACCCAGTACAAAAATGAATCTCGACAAACTGATTTTTAAAAGAGTAGTCGCAGTTGCACTACAGGATGTCACAGGCGAAGGATTTTTGAAATCTGCACCAACTAAATATAAAGATATTGTCAAGGTTAATCCCCCGCTTGTTACAAAACCATATTATCTGATGTTGTCTCACAAATTAGCCGGGCAGCATCCAATATTAGCTAACAAAATATGGGACTCGATAAAAATTATTAGAGAGACTAAACTTGAAGAAATTGTTATGAAATACAATTAGGATTTGGGATTTACAATTTATGACTTAGGAGTTGATAAAAGTGCCAGATAAAAATAATAAAAACAAAGTAAATAAAGTAGTATTAGCCTATTCAGGCGGCCTGGACACCTCGGTTATCCTTAAATGGCTGATTGAGACCTATGACTGTGAAGTTGTAACATTTTCAGCAGATTTAGGCCAGATGGACGATATGGATCATATCGAAGGAAACGCAAAAAAAACAGGGGCATCAAAAATTTATATTGATGATCTGAAGGAAGAGTTTGTTCGGGACTTTGTTTTTCCAGCCTTCCGAGCCAATGCGATTTACGAGACCAGCTACCTCCTGGGAACATCCCTTGCACGCCCTTTGATTGCAAAACGGCAAATGGAGATCGCCGAAATTGAAAATGCTGATGCAGTAAGCCACGGTGCCACAGGAAAAGGCAACGACCAGGTTCGTTTTGAGATCGGCTACTATGCATTCAATCCCGACATACAAGTAATTGCTCCGTGGAGGGAATGGGATCTTAATTCACGAACAGCATTGATGGCATTTGCAAAGAACCACGGCATTGAGGTACCCACGACCCACAAGAACCCCTACAGTACAGACGGCAATCTTTTGCACATCAGCTACGAAGGCGGCCTTCTGGAAGACCCGTGGACACCAGCCCCGGACGATATTTTCACCATGACAGTATCTCCAAAGGATGCCCCTGATGAGCCAGAAGAAATTGACATTTCTTTTGAAAAGGGCGACCCTGTCATGATTAATGGAAAGCGTTTTTCCCCGGCTGCAATGCTGACAGAGCTTAACAGGCTTGGTGCAAAGCATGGTATCGGCAGGGATGACATTGTGGAAAACCGCTTTGTAGGCATCAAATCAAGAGGTGTTTATGAAACACCTGGCGGAACAATACTGAGAATGGCACACATAAACCTCGAATCTATAACCTTGGATCGAGAAGTCATGCATATTCGGGACTCCCTCATACCAAAGTATTCAGAGGCGGTTTATTATGGATTCTGGTTCTCACCGGAGCGAGAGATGTTGCAGGCCCTTATTGACGAAACTCAGGTAAATGTCCGTGGTGATGTACGGGTCGAACTCTACAAGGGGAGTTGCCGGGTTTTGGGCAGAAGGTCTGACATGTCCCTTTACAATATAGATTTTGCAACCTTTGAAGATGATGAAGTATACAACCAAAAAGAAGCGGAAGGATTCATCAGAATCAACGCCCTGAGAATACGCATTCGTGAAATGATAAGAAAAGGGAACTTGAAATAAAATGGCTAAACCCTGGGAAGGCAGATTTAGTAAAAAAACAGACCGCATGGTGGAGCTTTTTACTTCCTCCATAGATGTCGACATGCGCCTTTACGCATACGACATACAAGGGAGCCTTGCCCACTGCATGATGCTGGCGAAACAATCGATTATCTCCCAGGACGAGGCTGACCAGATAATTCAGGGCCTTGGTGAGATAAAAAGGGAAATCGAACACGGAGACTTTGTCTGTGACCACGCCCTTGAAGACATACACATGCACATAGAAAACCGGCTTATCCAGAAAATCGGAAAAGCAGCCCAGAAGTTGCATACCGCCAGAAGCAGAAATGACCAGGTAGCATTAGATATCCGGCTCTATCTGCGAGATGAGACAACCAATACAATAAATGCTTTAATGGAACTCATGGGTGTACTTGTTGATCTGGCGGAAGTAAATATTAACGTGGTTCTTCCAGGCTACACACATCTGCAAAGGGCGCAGCCAGTACTCTTCTCCCATCACATGATGGCTTATTACGAGATGTTCAAAAGGGATGCAGACCGTTTTGCCGACAGCTTTAAAAGAACCAATATTCTCCCCCTGGGCAGTGCTGCTCTTGCTGGAACCACTTTTCCCATTGACCGGGATTTTGTTGCTGTGGAGCTGGGATTCCCGGCCATTTCAGAAAACAGCATGGATGCAGTATCTGATCGTGATTTCATAATAGAGTTCACAGCCGCAGCTTCCATATGCATGATGCATCTGTCTAGGTTTTCAGAAGAATTGATAACCTGGTCATCAAGCGAATTCAATTTCATAACTCTGCCCGATGCATTTGCTACAGGTTCGAGCATCATGCCGCAAAAGAAAAACCCGGATGTGCCAGAGCTGGTACGGGGAAAAGCCGGACGAGTATTTGGTGACCTGATAGCCCTTTTAACTCTTATGAAATCCCTCCCCCTTGCCTATAACAGGGATATGCAGGAGGACAAGCCACCCTTGTTCGATACGGTAGATACTTTAAGAGCATGTATCGACATTTTCACCAAGATGCTGCCCAAACTCGAAATTAACCAGGAAGTCATGTACAATGCCGCATCCACCGGGTATTTAAATGCCACTGAGCTTGCTGATTACCTTGCCAGCAATGGAGTCGCCTTTAGAAAAGCACATGCATGTGCTGGAAAAGCCGTGGCCTATGCAATTGAAAACAACAAGGAACTCCATGAACTGACCTTGCAGGAACTTAAACTTCATTCGAAAATTTTTAAAAAGGAAATTTTCGATTTCCTGACTCCTGAGAAAATGGTTGAAAGACGTGAATCCTACGGTGGTACATCCGTTACTAACGTAGAGTTAGCAATCAAGGCTGCAAAAAAGGCACTGGGCAAACTATCTACACCAAATGAGAGTACAGCCCCTGCTTCAAAAAATGGAAAAAAAACTGGAAAAAAAACCTGAAATTATACCCGGGAAAATAAAAATGCAAAAAATAATAACATCAGCAATCGTCCCAGTCATCTGCTTAATATTCATATCATGCGGACTCAAGGCTCCGCCAGTGCCTCCGGCATCATACCCGCCTGTTGCAGTCACCGATCTTAGCGCAAAAGTTTCCAGCGACTTCCTGACACTGACATGGACCATACCAGCGCCTGCAAATGCAACGTCCGGGAAAGCAGAGAATTTCTTTGTTTATCGCTCAAAAACAAGCCTTTCACAGCCGGACTGCCCCAAATGCCCCATTGTGTTTGATCAAGTTGCCAGACTGCCTGTAAACGGTAAAAGCCAGCTGACCTACACTGAGACACTTGTTAAGGGCAACAAATATATATACAAGGTAGTGCCCTATTCCAACGCTGGTGTTCAGGGCAAAAACTCTAACCTTGCGGAACTCGTTTATTAACCCAAGAGTTTGTGTTAGTGCCAATAAGTGATCGCTATGGATAAAATTAGATTCCAAAAATACTCAGGCGCAGGAAACGACTTTATATTCATCGACAACAGGAACGACCTGTTTGCCGGAGTTGACCTTCCTGAATTTGTGCGAAAAGCCTGCGGCAGGCAGATGTCTGTCGGGGCTGACGGCTTTGTTTTAATAGAAAATTGCGAAAGTGCAGATTTCAAATGGCGGTTTTATAACTCCGATGGAAGCCTTGCTGAAATGTGCGGGAATGCTGCCAGATGTGCAGCACAGTTTGCTTATACGCATGGTCTTGCCGAAAAAAAAATGTCTTTTCTCACGGATGCAGGACTTATAAGTGCCGAGATCACAGACCAGGGTGCAAAAGTAGGAACCACACCCCCAAAAGATGAGCGCATGAATTACACTATCACCCCCCTGGGCGTGACAACACAGGCACACAGCCTCAACACCGGTGTACCCCATGTTGTTATTCAGGTTGATGATATTGAAAATACAAAGGTACTTGAACAGGGGCGGGCCGTAAGATACCTGGAAGACTACAGCCCTGCTGGCACAAACGTAAACTTTGTCGAATACAAAGACCCTTCCAGCATAACAGTACGCACCTATGAACGCGGTGTGGAAGATGAAACCCTTGCCTGCGGTACTGGATGCATTGCATCGGCAATTGTAATGTCAAAACTGACAGACGTAAAATCGCCTGTCTCCGTTCACACACGCGGCGGCATTATCCTTACGATATATTTCAAAAATGACGGCAATAAAATATTTGATGTCTTTCTTGAAGGCGAAGCACGGCTGATATATACAGCAGAGCTTGAGCCAGGCGCACTTGCCTGGAACCCCATATAATCTTACAAATCACATCATGGACACTATAAACACTGTATACATAGCAACTGGTTCTAATCTTGGCGATAAAATCTCAAACTGCAACCAGGCAATAATTGAGACTGGAAAACTTGATGAAACCAGGGTCACGGCTGTTTCAAAATTTTATCGCACAGCACCCATGCACTTTACAGACCAGGACTGGTTCATAAACGCTGCCTTTAAAATCGAAACAAAATTTACCCCAGAAAAACTCCTTGAAAAACTAAAGGAGATTGAAAAAATTGCAGGAAGAAAAGATCATGGCCCACGCTATTGCCCGAGGTTGCTGGATTTAGATATAATTTTTTATAACGATGACATTCTCCAGACAAAGCAGCTCGTAATTCCACACCCACGGATGCATGAACGACTTTTTGTCCTCCGCCCCCTGTGCGATATTTGCGCTTCCTTTCGCCACCCCATATTAAAAACAAGCATAGAAACCTTAACCAATACACTTGCAAATTCTGTTGATGAAAATGAACAATCTGTGTTTGAATGCGATTGATGAAAAGCAGCTTAAGAAAAGAGTCCTTTTTTACTTGACCACATCATTCTTCTGATTTTTCATTTCATAGACCTTCATACAAGTATTGCGACAAACTACAAATCAGTTAATGATTTTCTCAATATGTGATTTAAATAAGTCGGAATGAAACGGCTTCAAAAGATAACTGCAATTGAATTTCTTTGATATTCGATTCAGGTAATCCATTTGGCTTTTAGTTTCGATAACCTAAAAATGACCCACCTGGGGTCAAAACGATAACGTAAA
>JAOZSB010000082.1 GCA_029939895.1 Desulfobacterales bacterium | reverse complement strand
TCTCAAAATATAAACGATGTTCCAGACACTGTAGCTGAATTTTGAGGCACAACCGGGTAAGATGACGAGCTATTTATTCGATTTTTTTGAAAATCCTTAGATACCCTTGACATTGCCGGACGTTTCATCTATAATAACTTAAAATATAAACAAATTATTAGTATATATTTTCCAAACAAATGATGCACTTCTAAAAAAAAGGACTGACCAGGGGTTACCAGCAAAACCACTAAATATTTATGGACACAACCGACCAATTTTTTATTCTTTTTATATTTCTATTTTTTTCGGCTTTCTTTTCGGGTGTAGAAACCGCATTTACTTCCCTGTCTGATATACGCATCCAGCATCTTGTTGAGCAGAACCGAAAGGGCATCAGGCTTGTCAAAAAGCTGAGCAATAACCGCCAGCGTCTTCTGGTTACCATCCTCATAGGAAATAATTTTGTAAACATTACAGCTTCTGCCCTTGCGACATCCCTTGCAGAAAAACTTTTTGCAGATAACGGCATTTCCATTGCCATCGGCGTTATGACCTTTGCCATCCTTGTTTTTGGAGAGATAACCCCAAAGACCCTGGCAATGGCAAAAAATGAAACCGTTGCAATATTTACTGCCCCTTTTATCAGAGTGCTCCAGCTTGTCCTTTATCCAATTATTATGCTTCTGGAAGGAATTACAAACGTTATTTCCAGGCCCATAAGTGGTAGCAGCAACCCGCTCCTGATAACCGAGGCGGAAATAAAGTCCGTTGTCAGCCTGGGGGAAGAGCTTGGTGAGGTGGAAGAAGACGAAAAAATAATGATCCATAATATTTTCAGGTTCAGCGACCTGGAAGCCCATGAAATCATGATCGACCGGACAATGATGTTTGTTCTGGATGCTGAAAACGATTTTGCAACCACGGTTGAGCAGTTTGTGAAAAAGGGTTTTTCCCGGATTCCGGTTTACGAAGAAAAAATTGATAATGTAATCGGTGTCCTTTATATACGCGATGTGCTTCTGGCTGCAATTGATCATGAAAACGAGGTTACGATAAAGGAACTGCTCAGGCCAGCCAAATTCATACCTGAAACCATGCTGCTTGACGACCTGCTGCGAGATTTTCAGGCAGAGCAGGTTCACATAGCCATGGTTGTGGATGAACATGGCGGAATAAGCGGCCTTATAACCATTGAAGATATACTGGAGGAAATTGTTGGCGAAATAATTGACGAGACCGACAAGGAACAGGTCATGATCCGCAAGCTTGATGCATACAGGAGCCTGGTACGGGGTCAGACTGAAATTGAAAAGGTGAATGAAGAACTTGAACTCGACCTTAATGAAAGGGACGACTACGAAACAATTTCCGGGTTTATTCTCTCAAAGCTGCGGAAAATACCCGAAGTCGGTGAAGAACTTGCCCTGGGGGTCAACACCATCCGCATAACCAAGGCCGACGAAAAAAGGATAATTGAGGTTCAGATCGATAAACCCGCACCGCCACTTGATCAGGAAAAGTCATAACCATAAAAAAACACTTGAATATTGCAAAATTTTACATAATTTTCACAGGATCAATTATTGGTATTGAAATACTGAAAATAGTATGTGATAAAGCATGAACTTTAATAGTGCATGACATTTATTTCAGCCTATTAAATCAGCACTTAATATCGACAGCCCGTGCAGGAATCAGGCACGGGCATAGGGACACAGTTCATGAAACCATTGGTAGCACTGGTTGGAAGGCCGAATGTTGGAAAATCGACCCTCTTTAACCGAATAATTAAGTCAAAAAGCGCCCTTGTGGATAATTTCCCGGGAGTTACAAGGGACAGGATTTACAGGGACGCAGAGTGGGACGGCAGGAAATTCACCATAGTAGATACAGGTGGATTTATAAGCGAGGATACCGACACCTTTGCCACAACCATAAGGCGGCAGGTTGAATATGCGGTTCAGGATGCAGATTTTATAGTTCTGGTACTTGACGGCAAGTCCGGCATTTCCCCCTTTGACAGAGACCCCATAGAAATACTTCGCAAGACTGAGAAAAAAGTTTTTTATGCAGTAAACAAAATCGACAGCCCGGAACAGGAGAATCAGCTTTTTGAATTCTACGCTCTGGGAATGGATCTGCTCTACCCTGTTTCCGGTGAGCACGGTTTTGGCGTGCGGAGCCTTTTAGACGACCTCACTGAGTCATTGCCTGATATGTCTGGTGTTGTTGAGCCAACAGAAATAAAAATTGCAGTGGTTGGCAGGCCCAATGCTGGCAAGTCATCGCTCATCAACAAAATTCTTGGTGAAGAACGGATGATCGTCACTGACATTCCCGGCACAACAAGGGATGCAATTGACACCAAGGTTTGCGTGAATGGTAAAAACTATTTGTTTGTTGATACTGCTGGAATTCGGCGCAAAAGCAAGGTCTCAAAGAAAATCGAGAAATTCTCCGTAATAAAGGCACTCAAAAGCCTTGACAGGTGCGACACTGCGCTGATTGTCATAGACTCGACCGAAGAAGTAACCGAGCAGGATATTAAGGTGGCGGGCCATGCATTTGAGCGAAAATGCAGTTGCATCTTCCTGCTTAATAAATGGGATCTTGTGGAAAAGGATTCCCGTGTGCTGAAACGGTACATGGAAAGGCTGCGATACCAGGCCAAATTCCTGAACTTTGCTCCGGTTTTGTCAATCTCTGCATTAACGGGCCAGCGGGTTCATAAAATTTTTAATACAGTTGACGATGTTTACAAGCAATACACCAGTCGCCTTGGAACCGGGGAGCTTAACCGCATCATTGGCAATGCAACAGCCCAGCTTGAACCGCCATACCACAAGGGCAGAAGGATAAAGTTTCTTTATGCGACACAGCCTTCTTCCAAACCGCCAACATTTGTCCTGTTTGTCAATCACCCGGAGGCTATCCATTTTTCCTATGAACGGTACTTGAAAAACTGTATTCGGGAGGCAGCCGGCCTTGACCAGACACCTGTCCGCATCTTTTTCCGAAAACGCCAGAGCAGGCCGGGCAAGAAGTAATTGGCGAATGCAGGTAACAATAAGGCTTAAAAAAACGCGTCAACTTCTGCAACGGGATTGCCTTTAATTTTTTTTAAAACCATCAGACCGTGTGAGCTATTTAATAGACACGACTGAAAAATAGTTATATTATAAATTTTAAAATGGGCAGGAATTATTTGCCTTGATAAAAATATTATATAAGCTTACTATATCGAAAGCTTATAAAAAGTTAATTTTTTTAAAAGAGTAAGCTGTTTTTAGTTTTTTTTATGGCAAAGGATAACAAGTATATTGGCTGTCAAAAAAACTTTCTTAAAGGGGCCTTTTACAAAATCGGCTATTAACCGATTATAAAACAGGTTATAAAAACAGGCTCAAGGGGTATCTTATGCGGCTGATTTGTATAGCAGCTTCAATTCTACTAATTTTCGCAGGGTGTGCCACCAAAAGTGCTGAAGAATTAGCAGCAGAGCAGGCCGCAAGGATTAAAAAGATTGCGGTCATGCCTTTTATGTGTGCAAAACCGCACATGGCGGATAAGATTGCAGCCAGGCTTTCAAAAAGGCTTGGCAAATCAACCTATGAGGTTATCTCCAATGACGACCTTAAAGCCCTGCTGAAAGAAAATAACATTACCCGACAGGACTGCTTTGTTCCAACCCCTCAAACAGTTGAGAAACTATCCAAAAGCCTGGATGGAATCGTTGTCGGCAGTGCAACAATAAGGCTGCACGGCGGCTATGTCGAGCATATCGCCAAATGCAGTGCCACACTCATTAACACCCGGACAACCGAGCAGGTAATGACCGTTGATCTGGTCTATGAACGAACCGGCAACACGTGGAAGGGTGCTGTAACACCGAACAAGGTTGCAAAAGATATTGCAAAAAGTTTTAAATCCCAGCAATAAAAATCCCCCAAAAAAAAATTGTTTCTCAGTTTAATAAAAAAATATTATAAAAAATTTCAACCCTAATAAAAGGGCTTGATATTAATACTATTAAATCGTAGTGTGCTTTTTTACACCTTGACAAAACGCCATTAGTAAATATATTTTATTAAACTTTGTTAAGATTTTATATTTAATGACAAATTAAAAACTTCTTACCTAGGTTTCGCAAAATGATTAAAATTAAAGATTTCAGGAGATAAATAAAATGCCAATTTACGAATATGAATGCGAAAAGTGTGGCGAAGTTATTGAGGCATTGCAGAAATTTTCAGACAAGCCCCTTTCAAAATGCTCAGACTGTTCCGGCAGGCTGAACAAGCTGGTTTCTCAGAGTTCTTTCCACCTGAAAGGCTCTGGCTGGTACGTGACCGACTATGCCAACAAGAACAGCAGCACAGCCACCAGCACAAAAAAGACAGCAAAAACCGAAACAGATACAAAAACAGCCACTACAGATACTAAAAGTTCAACAGATACTAAAAGCTCTGAATAGCTCGGCCCAGTGTATAAAGAACCGATGCTTAAATTTTAAAAATAAAACTCTGGCTGTTAAATCAGTACCTGTTTAAAACAGGTCATCCAATCGAATTATTTATAGACCAAATAGCTTTGGCGGCTGTCTTGTTCGAAAAGTCGCCTTTTTTATATTCTTAATATTTTTTGTAAATTTTTGTTTTTTTCCATATTTGAATTACCCATTCATTTTTTTGGGAAATATTAAAAAAATCAACTCTTTCCCCTTTACAATTGGAAATGCGTGGTTAATATAGAAAAAGAAACATCAAGACAGTAAATTTAATAATATTTTGCACAAAAGATTAATAGTTCATCTTTTATAGATTTAGCACAGGTTTTTTACATTTTTACAATTTAAGAAGCACGTTTTTTACAATGAAGATAGTCGTTTATGCAGGCCTTCCTTTCTTTTTAAAAAACTACTTCGTAAAAATTTTGATTCATTTTTAACACACCCGATGATTTCCTTTGTGGGAATTTTTGATTGTTGAATGAACGGGTTTGTCGAGAATATTATTGGTTAAATTTTTAATAATAAATAAAAGAAAAAGGAGAAGTTAGCATGAAATTGAAACCATTATCCGACAGGATAGTTGTTGAACGCATCGCAGAGGAATCCACCACAAAGGGCGGAATCATCATTCCAGATACTGCCAAGGAAAAACCAGCCGAAGGCAAGATAGTTGCTGTAGGCGCTGGCAGAGTAGCCGATGACGGCAAAAAGGTTGCCATGGAAGTTAAAAAGGGCGACCGTGTACTTTTCGGTAAATACTCCGGGACCGAAGTAAAGATCGAAGGCAAAGAGTATCTTATCATGCGCGAAGACGACATTCTTGGCGTAATTGGATAATAACAAAATTTAAAACCACGGAGGAATTAGCACGATGGCTAAAGTTATAAAATATGATATGAAAGCTCGCGAAGCAATGCTTCAGGGCGTTAGAACACTGGCTGATGCAGTCGTAGTGACATTAGGACCCAAGGGTAGAAACGTTGTAATCGACAAATCCTGGGGTTCCCCAACTGTAACTAAAGACGGCGTTACTGTAGCCAAAGAAATTGAACTCGAAGACAAGTTCGAAAACATGGGCGCACAGATGGTTAAAGAAGTTGCAAGCAAGACAAGTGACATGGCTGGCGACGGAACAACCACAGCAACCGTACTTGCAAGAGCAATCTACGAAGAAGGACAAAAACTCGTAGCTGCCGGCAGCAATCCAATGGAAATCAAACGCGGCATCGACAAGGGCGTTGAAGTCATTGTTAAAGAACTTGAAAAACTTAGCAAGCCAACCAAAGACCAGCGCGAAATCGCCCAGGTAGGCACAATTTCAGCTAATAACGACACAACCATCGGCAACATCATCGCCGAGGCAATGAATAAAGTTGGAAAAGAAGGCGTTATCACAGTAGAAGAAGCAAAGAGCATGGACACAACTCTTGAAGTTGTTGAAGGTATGCAGTTTGACCGCGGTTACCTTTCCCCATACTTTGTAACTGACACAGAAAAAATGGTTACTTCCCTTGAAGAACCTCTCATCCTTATCAATGAGAAAAAAATAAGCAGCATGAAAGACCTTCTTCCAGTTCTTGAGCAAGTCGCCAAATTAGGCAGGCCTCTCATGATTATTGCTGAAGATGTTGATGGTGAAGCACTGGCAACTCTCGTAGTTAACAAACTCCGTGGAACCATCCAGGTAGCTGCTGTTAAAGCACCAGGCTTTGGCGACAGAAGAAAAGCAATGCTCGAAGACATTGCCATCCTTACTGGCGGCCAGGTTGTTTCAGAAGACCTCGGCGTAAAGCTTGAAACCATTACCCTTAAAGATCTTGGAAAAGCCAAACGCATCAACATAGACAAAGACAACACAACTATCGTTGACGGCGCAGGCGCAAGAAAAGCTCTCGAAGCCAGGGTAAAACAGATTCGCGCTCAGGTTGAAGACACATCCTCTGACTATGACAAGGAAAAACTCCAGGAACGCCTTGCCAAGCTTATCGGCGGAGTAGCTGTAATCAATGTTGGTGCAGCAACCGAGACAGAGATGAAAGAAAAGAAAGCCAGAGTAGAAGATGCTCTTAACGCAACCAGAGCCGCTGTTGAAGAAGGCATCGTACCTGGTGGCGGAGTTGCTCTTGTTCGCAGCATCGCAGCCCTTGAAAAAGGCAAAATCAAAGCCGAGCAAAAACTTGGTATCAGGGTTCTCCTCAGAGCAATTGAAGAACCTCTTCGCCAGATCGCCAATAACGCAGGCCTCGAAGGTTCCGTTGTTATTGACAAGGTTAAGAATTCTACAGACGCAGAAGGCTACAACGCAGCAACAAACACCTACGAAGACCTCATCAAAGCAGGCGTTATCGACCCGACAAAGGTTGTTCGCTTTGCTCTCCAGAATGCAGCCAGCGTTGCATCCATAATGCTTACAACCGAAGCTATGATAGCTGACAAGCCAGAAGAGTCTGATCCTATGGCTGGCGCAGCAGCAGGCGGCATGGGCGGCATGGGTGGCATGGGTGGCATGGGCGGAATGATGTAAGCCCAGCTCCATAAAGTCTTTTATTAAGTAAAGCATGGGGGCAACCTTTTTTATACAAAAAAGGTTGCCCCCAAATTCCTTCCAAAATAACTTGTGGCTATGAATTTTTATAATTTGTGGCTATTTTTTTTCCTCAAATTTGAACAAAACATTACAAATCGAACATACTGTGATCGGCCAATCCTAAGTATCCTATTCTTCATTTTACAGCAAAGCTCTGTTTGCTTTTTTTGAGAATTATCGTAAGATAATATTAATAACAGGCCACACGCATAAACTAAGTCTGTTTGTTTAGTTAAAACTATAAATTCAGGGAGCATGGTCATGAAAGTAAATATTGTGATTGAAAAGGATCAATTTGGATATTATGCCTTTTGCCCTGTATAAAAGGGGTGCCATTCCCAGGGTGACTCATTTGAAGAAGTATTGGAAAATATAAAGGAAGCCGTTGAACTTTACCTGGAAACATTATCTATTGAAGAAAAAGAATATTGTTTCAGCCGGGAAATATTAACAACCTCTTTGGAGGTCAGCGTTGGTTAAGTTAGTGCGATTAACAGCAAGTGATGCTGAAAAAATGTTACTATTTACGGTCTCTTTCATATGAAAACCAATGATTGGTTCTAAGACATACTTTTACCAGCATAAGCATTACCGGCACTTCAATCAAAACTCCTACAACGGTTGCCAGGGCTGCACCTGAGGATAACCCAAAAAGCATTGTAGATGTTGCAATGGCCACTTCAAAATGGTTGGATGCTCCGATCATTGCCGATGGTGCTGAATCCTCATATGACAGCCGAAGCAAACGGGCGAATCCATAACCAAGGCAGAAAATCACTACCGTTTGAATGAACAGGGGAATTGCAATCCATACAATCGTCATGGGGTTTGATATAATAACGTCGCCCTTGAATGAAAACAAAAGAACAAGCGTGAAAAGAAGTGCTAAAATGGTGATGGGAGTTAATACCTGAAGGAATTTTTCCTTAAACCACACTTCACCCATACGGGCAATGATTAACTTTCTGGAAAAATAGCCCGCCACCAAAGGAAGAGCCACATATATCCCGATTGATAGCACTAAAGCCTGCCAGGGAACCGGAAGCCTTCCAACACCCAGCAAAAAGCCTCCCAGGGGACCGAATAAAAAAAGCATGGTCAGAGAATTGATTGCCACCATCACAAGGGTGTGGCTGTCATTCCCACGGGCCAGAAACCCCCAGACCAGCACCATGGCAGTACAGGGTGCTATCCCAAGCAGTATACAGCCGGCCAGATAACTGCGCCAAAGCGGTACTTCAAGCATTTTAATGCCATCAACCATCACAACCTTCCCAACACCATAGGTTTCGCCAGGCGGCAGGTTCAGGCCAAAGGGCATTTTTACATAATCCATCACATCCGGCCCGATAAAAGCATAAAAGGCCGTGCCAAGGAAAAATAAGGAAATACCGTACATAGTAAACGGTTTAATCATCCAGTTTATAAAAAGTGTAAGCCCAATGGGTTTCAGGTTTTTCCCGGCCTGCAACACTTCTGCAAAATCAATTTTTACCATAATGGGGTACATCATGAAGAAAAGGCAGATAGCAATTGGAATAGATACCACAGGGGCATCTCCAACATAAATCGACATGCCGTCAAGATACCTGGCAAATTCAGGCGCAATTTTGCCCAAAATAATACCGCCAATTATACAGATTGCTACCCACAGGGATAAATATCGTTCAAAAAAGCTTAACCCCTTATCTTTCTCGCCATTTGTTTTTTCACTCATATTCCACCTAAGTTAAAAATTAGCCTTTACAAATATTTACCCGGTCAGCCTGGGATGCTTTTTCAAGCGCATCCAGGATTTCCGGGTCATCATTTATCCAGTGCTGCAAATTCTCCAACATGTAGCCTGCATAGGCGTTATCTTCCCCATTGGACAGAAAATAATCGACCCATAAACCTTTTTTTCTGGATTCCACAAGCCCGGCTTGCTCCAGAATTTTTAAATGCTTTGATATAGATGATTGAGCCAGTCCAAGACAAAACTGGATTTCACAAACACACATCTCTTTTTTTTGAAGTATTTTAACTATTTTCAGCCGATTTGTGTCTGAAAGTGCTTTCATAACTTTGTTCAAGTGCTTCATCATGCCCCCATATATCGCTATATTGGAATATAGCGATATGTTGAATGTCTGTCAATTAAATTTTAAAGCCTGCACAAGCGAATTTGATTTAAGATAATCAGGGCTGCAAAACAGCCCCCATGACCAAGTGCTGGAAAATATGCAAAAAGCCGTTGAGCTTTATATATAAAGCCAGCACATGATAATAACCGTCCTGCTCAAATGTACTTTAAAAAACTGATTAAATCTTTGCAGGCAATATAAAAAACTGCTTCTCTCCTTGACAAAAAGGTTTATTAAATGGTAAGTTACGATTTTATATAAGCATGACGTTTATATTATTTTTTTAATGTGTTTTCAATGGGTTGAAACTTGACGTGCCGTCGGGTGGTAATAATAACTGATGGATTTAAAATACGACAATAACAGGGCCTGGACTGAAAACATAGCTATTGTATCCCAACTTGGCCTTACCATGGCCGGGTGTATTGTGTTCTGCTTTTTTGTTGGCAGGTATATTGATAAGTGGCTTGAGATAAAAGGCATCTTTACTGTAATTTTTTTACTTCTGGGCGTTGCAGGCGGAGCAAATGTCTGCTACAGACAGATAATGGAAGTTGTAGAAGACGAAAAAAAAGCCAAAGCCACCGACGACAATGCAGATACAGACACAAAGGACATAAGTTAAAAATGGAATCCCTTAGGCAGACACAAAAAAGATACTGTTCAAGGGCTATGATTGCAGCAATTTTTATCGGGATTGCACTTATGCTTCTGGGATTTATACCGATAGCCAAGGGTCTGATAATAGGCGCAATATTCAGCACCATTAACTTCGTTATCATGGGCGAAACCCTGGCATCAAGGCTCAATAAGAGCAGAAAAAAATCGACATTTGCTGCTCTTGGTTCTATTTCAGTACGATTTGCAATAATGGCTATCCCGATCGTAATCGCGATACGATCTGATAAATTTAATATTTTCGCCGTGTTTGCAGGACTTTTTGCAGTACAGGCGATAATAATGTCAGAACATATTTACAAGCACTTCTTTGGTGCAGGAAAAAACAGCATAAAAGGCGGCGTATAAATGGGAGAATTAGGACTAATACATCAGCTTTTAGTAACCATCGGCGGTCACGAGTTTGTAATTAACATTGATGTTGTCATAATGAGCTGGATCGTGTTCACAATACTTTTAATTTTCGGCTATTTATCGGCAAGAAAAAAAGACATCTTTCCCGGGCCTGTTCAGGCGCTGGGCGAACTGTTCGTAAAATCTCTTTACAGCCTTACAGAAGATGCCCTTGACAAGGAGATGGCCAAGACTTACGCACCGCTGATCACGGCTCTTTTTCTGTTCCTGGTTTGTTCAAACTGGATAGGAATGATCCCCCACATGCACGAGCCGACAAAGGATCTAAACACCCCCTTAAGCCTTGGAATCCTCGGTTTTGTCCTTGCAAACTATGCAGGGATCAAGGAAAAAGGCATAAAGGAATATTTAAAAGAATATCTTGAGCCAATTTTTTTTATGATGCCCCTTAATGTAATTGGGGAGCTTGCAAAGATAGTATCGATATCCTTCCGTCTTTTTGGTAATATCATGGGCGGATCTATTATCATCCTGGTTGTTTCGTATCTGACATGGAGCCTTGTTCTGCCGCCGTTTCTAAATATGTTTTTTGTAATATTTGTCGGTGCAATTCAGGCATTTGTGTTTACAATGCTCACAGTGGTATATATTTCAGTACAGGTAAAATAAGTCATGGAATATGATATAAATTTTTGGTTAAAGATTGCTGCAGTATCAAGTGGCGGCATTTGTATGGGATTAGGCGCAATGGGAGCAGCCATTGGCGAAGGCTACACCGCTGCCATGGCCAATGAAGCGATTTCGAGGAACCCGAATAATTCAGGGGAAATCTTCAAATCCATGCTCGTAGGCCAGGCAATTGCAGAATCCGCATCGATTTTTGCACTTGTTGTTGCCATGATACTCCTTTTCACAAATTTTGAAGCCACGTCATTTGTAATGGTCTGGGCTTTACTGGGTGCAGGTCTGGCCATGGGCTTTGGTGCAATTGGCTCTGGTGTTGGATCTGGATTTCCAGCAGGCGCAGCCTGCTTGGGCATGTCACGGCAGCCTGCGATGGGAAACAAACTGACCACAAACATGCTGATTGGCTCAGCGGTTTGCCAGACCCCTTCAATTTTCTCGCTTGTTATTGCCTTTATTCTTCTTTTTACAAATTTTGATCTGCGTCCTTTGTGGCCGAACTGGGCCGCAGTTTTTGGCGCAGGACTTGCCGCCGGCCTTAGCGCAATAGGCTCCGGCATAGGTGGCGGAATTGTGGCAAAGGAAAACTGTGAAGGAATATCAAGATCACCGGAATCAGCCGGCACAGCTACCAACATAATGCTGCTCGGACAGGCAATCACACAAACCCCGGCTATTCTTGGGTTGCTTGTTGCCTTTATACTGATCTTCAGGGTCTACCCTGAAACAGAACTTATATCTCCGGCATTTGCCCTGCTTGGTTCGGGCCTGTGCATTGGAATTGGAGCAATCGGCCCTGGTATTGGCGAAGGAATAGCCTCCAGCGGCGGTGTGAAATGGATCTCAAGAAACTTGAAACACACAGGTGATATTACAAGGCTTATGCTTGTTGGTATGGCAGTTGCCGAATCAACAGCAATTTACGCGCTGGTAATAGCCCTGGTGCTTATATTCGTTGTTTAATTTTATATGAAAGAAACTTTAAACACTTAAAATTCTTTCATATTTTGCTTAAGGGCAGAGAATTCGTCATAAACTGGTCTGCCCATGGCAGTTTTGTAAATAATTACTAATTAACTCAGGAGACAATCAAATGGCAATCGAAGGTACTGATTTAGTAAGGGCCGCCGCATTTTTGGGCGCAGGACTCGCAATGGGACTTGGAGCAATCGGACCCGGCGTTGGTGAGGGAATGGCCGCAGCAAAGGCATGTGAAGCTATAGGCAAAAACCCGAAAGAGGCCGGACTTCTAACACGTACAATGCTTGTTGGACAGGCAGTTTCAGAGTCTACCGGTATTTACTCACTGGTTATAGCACTCTTGCTCCTATTTGTTGTATAATTATATAAGCGGGCTTAAAAAATGGAAATAGTTCAAAGAGTAGCGCTCATCAGCATTAACGCAACCTTTTTTGTTCAGCTTATTTCGTTTCTGCTTTTCCTGTTTGTTATAAACCGTATCATGTTTAAACCCCTGCTGGGTGTCATGGACAAAAGGGAAGAGCATATCGAAGACCTTGAGGGCCAGATTCAGACCTCAAGGGAAAAACTCGACGATATTAACGCACTCTTGTTTACAAAAGAGGAAGCCGCAAGAGAGGAAGCTGATATTAGAAATTCCACTCTTGATGATGAAGGTTCGGACAAGGCAAAGGCTTTAATCAGCACTGCAAATGAAGAAATCAGTGCCCTTAGAAAAGCTACCCAGGCCAAGGTCGACAAAAAAGTGGACGAAGCCAGGGCGCACCTTGAGGCAGAGTCCGATACCCTTTGCATTGCAATCATGGAAAAGATTCTTGATCGGAGGCCAGGCTGATGAACCAATTAAAAAAGCATATTAAAAGGCTTGTCCCGATACTGATGCTTATCCTTGTTGTTACGGTTCTACCCGCAGCAGCCGCTGCCGAGGAAACCGGCCCGGCATGGCGGGGAACATATGACGAAATAATGCTTTGGGTCAACTTTGCAATCCTTGCATTTCTGATCTTTAAATATGGACGAACCCCCATAAAAGATTTTCTTGAAGGCCAGAAATACACCATTGAAAAAGAAATCATGGGCTTTGAAAAGAAACGTGACAGTGTTGCAGAAGATGTAAGGCTCGCTGAAAAAGCTCTTGAAGAAGGTGAGGCACGGTTCGCAAGGATCAAGGAAAGGATCATCAACCAGGGCGAACGGAAAAAAGCAGCGACAATTGAAGACGCAATGCAGCAAAGCCGCATGATGATAGAGGCTGCCGAAAGAAAAGCAGATTCTAAAATTGTTAATGCAATCAGAAATTTCCGCATAGAGCTGATTGACGAAGCCATGGACAAGGCAACCCAGCGGCTTACCAAAGAAGTTACACCCGATGACGATGCACAGCTCCTGACAAGTTATATGAAGGATACACTTGTGTAGTTGTTGCGTTAAAAAATTAAATGAGCTTATTTAGCGACTGATACGATTCAGGTTAAGCACTAAATAAGCTCATTCATATTTGAGGGTTCTGATCACGATTCAATTATAAAAAAAACCATCCATCTTCAAATTTAAAAAAAAATCCACAAAATAAAAAATCTTCTTATACAGACTGGTAAATAGTTTTAACATGTGCTATAGGTAGAAAGATTAACTAATACACCTGATTCAACTATTACCGTATAAGCCAGAGTGATCAAATGCCTGTAAATATTAAATGCAATAGGTGCAACAATATCACTGCACTTTCTAAAACCTATAGAATCACACCCGAAAACATGCCCATTATCAGTGTATGCGGAGACTGCCTTAAGCCGGAAGACCCCATCATGAGCATTGGCGGCGACAATTACAATGATATTATGTCCGATGATTCCAAAATTATTCAGGCTAGAATTGAAAAAGACCTTGATGCATTCCTCAAAGATAAAATGGGGATGTCAGCAGAAGAGCTTGAACGAGAAATGAACTTGCTTGAGCAAAAATCAGGGAAAAACTAAAAAGCCTCGCACAACGCTTCCAGCTTAGAAATCCAAAACAAAAAATGAGCCAGTCTATTTTTTTTTCATGGTAAAGCAAAATTGATTACACGGCAGTGTTTTATGGACTATATTTTTATAATGTGGTACTATGAAATTATATTGGAACATCAATTTGATGTGTCTAATTTTGGGTTAAAATAACACTTAACAAACAAAAAAACTCATACCGCAATGGAAAGAGGCGTAATGAAAAAAACCCTAATCATTTTAACACTGGTATTATTCTGTGCTGTTTCTGCCCTGGGCAATGTACTGGAAGATCTTGAACGCGACGCTGAGGAGGGAGACATTGATGCAATGATTCGCCTTGGGAACCTGTATACAATAGGCCGCAAGGTTCCTCTGGATTATGAAATAGCTGCCAAGTGGTTTACAAAGGCAGCAGAAATGGAAAATATCGAAGCACAATTCATCCTTGCGCATTTGTATGCAAAGGGCCAGGGGGTTCCCCAGGATTATCAACAGACCCTCAAGTTGTACACAAAAGCAGCAGATCAGGGAAATGTCGAGGCACTAAACAGCATTGGGGATATGCATGCAGCGGGCCAGGGCGTTCCCCAGGACTATAAGCTGGCTGCGGAGTGGTATACTAAGGCATCGGATCTTGGAGACATTAAAGCACAGCATAGCCTTGGTTATATGCATTTCAAGGGCCAGGGAGTTCACCAGGATTATGGTCTGGCTCTGAAGTTGTACATCACATCAGCAAAAATGGGAAATATTGATGCACGCAACACCCTTGGTCAGGTGCTTCTGCTCTTTACAGTATTGATGCTGTGTACCTTGATGGTTCTATATAAAATAGTGGTCAAGGTGTTCCACAGTATTACAAACAAGTCATAGAATACGACTGGTTTAGTCGATCCTGAAAAACTCTGTCAGACGAGCTGAGAGCCGACGTTAATTTGC
>JAOZSB010000081.1:476-14876 GCA_029939895.1 Desulfobacterales bacterium | reverse complement strand
TTAAGCTATCATATCAGCTTTTTAGTTTTCTGACACAGAATTTTGAACACCCTCAGAACAATAGATATTTTGACTCCTGCCTGTATTGGCAGGGTTTTAATGTGACAGGCAAAGCCTTTAGACCTGTCATATTATCAACCACAAACGACACCATCCATATTTGGTAATATCAGCCCAGCCTGCGAGCTGGTTTAGAATAAAAAATACAAATATGAGGCATATTTATTATTCCTTATGCAAATCTGATATAGATTTATTAAGTGTGGCCATTGTGGATGACATTTCTGATACATTACTTATCCATTGTCGATGCTCTAAGGAAAGCGGGTCATTAACCGCATTGACATATTCAGTAATAATTTCCGGTTTTCCCCCTTTCTCAATAATATCGAGAACATCATCATGCCTTTCAGCTATTTTGCTTAGAATGTCTACTGTACGATTATATCTTTCGGCATTTCTTTCATCCTGATTAAGCTCCTCTCTTCTGCTAGCCAAAGCACTTATAGCTGCACCTATTGTTCCCAATGCTGCAAATGGTAATAATTCCGGTGAGAATGCTCCAAACATTCCTATCATACCAGAACCAAGAGCTAACCATAATGCTGCCACAGCACCGATCAGGGAAGTCTTTCTGAGAGATGTTCGATGTTCCCCCCCACGGATAGTATAATAATTACGCTGTACTTCCAACTGATATCGTTTGAACATACAAAGGAAAAGCAATTGTAAGTATGCATTCTCTTTATGCTTTTTGACTAAATATCTTGAAAGAGAATAAAAATAACCTAAACGCTCGGTTTCAGCGTTTGCTCTATCAGTCATCCATCCTTCTAAAAGTTTCTCGCTTTTAATTTGATGAAGTCTAAAAACAGCTAAACCACCACCAAACATAGAAAAAAGTCCAAGTATTAAAGAAAACCATTTTAATAAGCCTTGAGCGAGGTTGGCAGCAGGCAATACCGCTAAAAGGCTTCCTGACAATGCAGCAAAACATATTGCCCATGTAGATTGGTGAGCAAATTTTTTGAATCTGCCTTGAGATAATATTGCTGAAGCATCGTATTTTTCGTAACGGCTGGCTATTTCTTGAAAATTAGAGTACCTTAAGATTTCACTTATCTCTGGAGCAGTTTCTGCTAATTCCTCAGGAAATTTTGTAGGTGTGATTTTATAGTCATCAGGTGCATTCGAACCTATAGATGAGATAGCTTTTTCTATTTGCTTATTCATAATATTATCAATTCTTTCTGTTTTATATTTGATAAAGTAAAAAAGGCAATAATATTTAATATGTTATCAACGACACGAGGCAATGGCAAGTATTCTTTTTTATAATGGGTTAATTTGCTGAGATAGTATTTGTAATGCAAATAAGAATTGTGCGGTCAAAATTCTTAAAAAATCATTTATATTTGGCAATATAAGTTCAGGCTGGGAGCTGTTTTACAACAAGAGTTCTCATGCGGTTTATGGCTGCTGCAAGTTCAATACCCCTGAAGTGGGCAAGGTCTCCGGTAATGTAAGGCGGCAATATGTCGAGGCTCTCCCTGTCAAGATCAATTAAAACAAGATCAATAATTTCTTTTAAAGTTCGTTTGCCGTCCATGTATTTTGTTGCATGGTAGATGGCGTAACCCATGGCTCTAGTCTGGGACATATCAACAACCTGTTCAACATCCCACATATCAATGGTTGTGTTTCCGAAAATTATTTCACTCAGCCTGCCTGCTGCAATTTTCATCCTGTTGTTACTCCAGAAGGGATTGAAGCATTCTGCTAGTAAAACACGCTGCCTGATATTTCCAAAACTGTCGCCACCTTCTCCAAGCCTGCCGGTTGGAAATGTTTTCGCAACTTTACTGGCTTTTTGAGTTACATTATGCGGAGCATAGGCAGTCATCTGTATTACAAGATCTGCAACGCTGAAGTAGTCGCCAGACCCGCCCATTACAAGGATGGTTGAAATTCCCATATCCTCATACAACTGCTTAACCTTATCAACAAACGGGGTTATTGGTTCCACATCTTTTGAGACAAGCTGCTGCATGCGATGGTCGCGTATCATAAAGTTTGTTGCGGAAGTGTCTTCGTCAAGAAGCAGTACTTCAGCACCTGCTTCAATGGATTCGGAAATGCTCGCAGCCTGAGATGTACTGCCGCTTGCGTTTTTTGTGGAGAAATCAAAGGTATCTTTTTTTAAGGGAAGGTTGTTGATAAAGGGCGATATGTCTGTCTTTTCAATATTTCTGCCGTCGGCAGCCCTGATTTTAACCGTTCCAAGAACTGCAACGGCAAATTCTCTGCCGTCACCAGGTATATGATTGTAAATTCCAAGTTCCAGCGCATTGAGCAGGGTGGATTTGCCGTGATAGCCACCGCCCACGATAAGTGTTACGCCCCTGGGGATACCCATGCCTGTTATTTTTCCAGAGTTTGGAAGGCTGACTTCAACTTTCAGGCTTTCCGGTGATTTGAAAGGGAAAGCTTCTTCCTTTTGCATGGGCACGGGATCAATTCCGCTTGCCCTGGGGAGCAAAGAGCCATCAGCCACAAATGCAACAATGCCGAGTTGCTCAAGACTGTTTCGTAAATATTCAGCGTCTTCCACTGATTCAATATGATAGTAAAGCATTTTGTGATCAAGATTTTTGGCAAACAGAGAAGCATTAACAATGTCAGGTAACTCGTCAAAAAACATGGGTAAAGCTTCCACACAGGAAATTTTTCTTCCAAAGGCCGGGAGTCCCATGAAAAATCGGGCTTCAACAAAGTCATTGTTGATAATCATGGAACTGCGCTCAAGAACCTCCTGCACGGGTTTGTCGATTGTGATAAGTCCGCTTTTGCCGGAACCGCGGTTGCCTCGTGAAAATTTTATGCATCTATTAAAAAAAAGCCGGGTCAGGAAATCGCAAAGCCCGATGGTTCTGATTTTGTTTTCAGTTGTATCCTCTAAAAAACCAGATTCCTTTCTTTCAACCCTTACACGAACCCTGCTCGGATTTGCAAAGGGGTCCCCCTGTACATGATCAATAAAAAGGGTGTAATGCTCAAAGGAGTATTCACCTTTAATACCCTTGTAAGCCTTATAACCTCTTCCATCTATTCGACTTAATATTTCTTTAAGATCTATTGCTTTTTTCATCTTTTTTTCATTCAACCCTTGAGGTGGTCAAGTTGCCGGGTTGCTGTTGAGTTGACAGGAAAGCCCGGCAATTTATTGCAACATAAAAAAGCATGGCTCATAAAAATATGCAGGTATTCCAGGGGCAGCGTGGCTTTTTTTAAGTAACTCCTGCGACAGGACAACACAATCATATTACTAAAAATTTTTGATTAACCTGAAAGACACTCTGCAATACTAAATACTGAACAATTGCTGAATTATTAAGTTTCTGGATAGTATTTTTCGATTATTTTTTGAAACTCTTCAGTTTGTTTGATTTCTGCGACAGTGTCCCAAATTTTTTCTGCTAATTCAGGGTGTTTTTTAACCAGTTTATGGGAAAGCATATAATAATAGTATTTGTTGGTTAGCAGCTCTTTTACGCTTGTGATTTTGTCTTTCAAATTTGGATCTTTTATATAATAGGACTTGCTATGATCAAATGCTGCAACACCGTCTACTCTTTTCAGGGCCAGCATTTTAAGTGCCTGGCGAATACTGTTAACCTCTTTTACTTCTACACCCTTGTTTTGTAGCTCATTGATAATGGAATACCCAATCCCGGTTGCAATTGGGGCATTTACATTAGTAAACTGTTCGCCATCCCAATCAACATTGGAATCAACTCTTTTATAGAATGTATACCCATAGTTATCAAAACTTCTTGAAGGATCAACTTTACCATTTTTCATTGGAAATCTTCCAAATCCCTCCCTGTTCACCTTGTAGCTGGCAACCATCAACATATCAGCACCGCCATGTTTCAAAGTCAACAAAGCTCTTTTAAATGGAAAGCGTTGAAATTTAATCTTCAGGTTTAATTTCTTACCTAATATCAACAGCAACTCTACAGCCGTACCAGGTTTATTTTTGTCAAAAGTAGACTTTTCACCTAAATACCACGGATGCGCATGCTTGTTTTCTGTTGCAACAACCAGCTCATCCAGTGAGGATGCAAAAGCATAAGTATTTAATAAAAACAGAGACAAAACAAAGACAAAAACTTTTCTTTTTATAATGCTCCAGTCTGTGTTAGCGCATTGATATTTCAAAATATTCATACCCATTTATGTTGATTAAAAGCTTTTTAACTACCCTGCGCATTTTCGGCTGGGTAGTTAAAATTGAAAAAACGGTTTTTTTGAAATATTATTCCACAAGTTGATCTGAGTCAGAAACACCCAGGGTATCGTATATTTCCAGGGTAGCCTTGGAGCTGTTGAGTGTGAAAAAATGTATTCCCCTAACCTTGTTGTCAATCAGATCTCGAACCTGCTCAGCAGCCCAGTGGACACCGACTTTTTTAACATGTTCGTCATCTTTGGCTCTATAAACGGATTTCAGCAACCTGGCAGGAATATTGGAACCAGCAGACAGCTCTGCCATACGGATCATTACATCTTTGGAAGTTATCGGCATAACGCCTGCAATGACAGGTACATTGATACCGGCAAGTTCACAGCGTTCACAAAAATCATAAAAAACTCTGTTGTCAAAAAAAAGCTGCGTGACAATATAGTCAGCACCAGCATCAACCTTGGCCTTTAAGTAATCAATCTCATGGAGACGATTTGGTGTTTCAGGATGCCCCTCAGGAAACCCTGCCACGCCGATACACATTTCAGGAAAATATTTTTTAATATACTTAACCAGGTCTACAGCATAGAAAAAACCATTTTCAACCGGCACAAAGGTCTTTTGTCCCTTGGGTGGATCACCTCGAAGAGCCAGAATGTTTTTCACGCCGTTTTCCTGATATTTTTCAAGAACTTCTTTCATCTCATCCCGATTTGAACCAACGCAGGTTAAATGAGATACCACAGTTAAATCTGTTTCCTTTTGTACATACACAACAAGATCGTGGGTACGGTCACGGGTGTTTCCGCCAGCACCGTATGTAATGCTGATATAAGCTGGTTTCAGGGGCAAAAGATCAGAGCTGAGACGGTACAGGCGATCCCAGTTGATTTCCCTGTTTGGAGGAAAAAATTCAAAACTCAAAGTGGTGTCCTTTTTCTTAAGGATATCGCTGACGAGCATGGTTGCTACCTCCTATTTAGATTGTTTTGGAAAATTAGAATATTAGAATACCTAAAAAAAGACAGAACGTCAAGCATGCATAGTATTGTATAGCATCTTTTTATTATACAAATATTTTTTTAAATTATTTCAACAGGTAGATTCTAACTACAATTCACTTATAAAACAGATATTGCAGCAATTATTGTTTCACCCATAAAAAATCATTCTTCATGAAAATGCGATAGTTACAAATATTTGCATAGTTATGATTTTTAAAATTTAAAAAAAAACAGTATTGACACATAACCGTAAATCCTATAAAAAAATAAATGGTTCTACTGTGTTATTTTTTTAATCAAATTTAAGTTTCACCCAAAAAAACTTACTTGAATTGCTCTATGTGGTAATGGGCAATCCCACCGGAAAGCTTTTTGATTGTTTTATAACCGAACCATGGGTATAAACTTTCATTAAATATTATTAGAAGTTATGATTTTTGGAGATATTATAATGACAAAAAAAATATTTGTTCTATCGGTTTTATTTTTTGTGTTTATAAATACCGGATATTGTATAATGACCGTTAACCTTGCAACAGACCCCTTTCCTCCATATATAAATGTCGATGAAAACAAAATATGCACTGGTGGAATTTATGTTGAAATTGTTAAGAAGATTTTCAGCCAGATTAAAGATACAGAACTTGTGTTGAAAACCCTGCCCTGGCCAAGATGCCTTAAGGCCGCAGAATATGGAGATGTTGACGGAATTCTAATGTTGTTCAAGACACCGAAAAGGCAGAAGTTTTTACATTATTCCGAGCCAATTTTAAAGGAGGAAATGCTCCTGTGGTTTTCAATAGCAAAATACCCCAAGGGTATCCCCTGGAACTCAATGTCCAACCTTATTAAATATCACTATGTGATAAAACAAGACTATTCCATCACCCCTGAGTTTGACGCTGCATATAAAAACAAAGCTCTCAACGTTACTATCGTGCGCAACCATAAAATCGCCCTGAAAATGGTATTTAATGACAGAGTTGACCTTGTTCCAATAAATAAAGGACAAGGATACAACCTGGTTGCAAACAATGACTATTCAGGTAAGATTATTCCTGCTTCAAAACCCCTGGGATCTGTATCCTATTACCTGGCCATGTCAAAGAAATCGAGTGCACTTAAATTGATTCCAAAAATAAATGAAATTGTTGCTCAACTCAACAAGGACGGCTTTATTGAAAATGCTTTAAAGGGAAAGACCTTAAAAGAAAAAGTTTTAAAGGAAAATACAGTAAAGAAAAAATAAGAACTTTTGTTTTGTGCAAAATCAATGGCAAGGCCAAAAAAACGTTTTAAGCATGCTTTAAACTGCGTTTTATAAAGCCTTAATTATTGAAGACCTTATCGACAAAAAGTATATAAACATAATTATTGGACAAAATATTCTCATATCAAATCCCCTCTTTAATCAATGATTTAAGCCAGGCCCTCAAGATTTGTAAAAAAATACTGTTGTCGTTTTAAAAATATGTGCTATTAAAATTGTGACTTTTGATCATTGGTTTTCCAAAAAACAATAATCATTAATACAGTTTAACGTGAGACTTTTTGCTTATTTCTTCTCGCTCCGAGGCTCAGCCGGGGAATGAGAATTGTCTTGAGTTTGACTAAACCGTGAAAATAGCATCAAGATTTTTGTCAATAATATTAGTTGTATAAAAAAATTTAGGAGATTTACTATAATGCCAAATTACAGTTTCAAGGGAAAATACGAGCTTGAAAAAACTCCCCTTAAAATCTGCGAAAAGCCCCTGGAGTTGTTTACAGTAAAAAGCATCAAGGGATTTAATGCATCCCCGGACTCCATAGACAATGAATATATCAATGACTTCCCCTTCTGGATTAAGATATGGGAAGCAGCAATAATCCTTAGTGATTTCTTTGGCCGTACAAGCCATGACAAGGAGGCAGAAGTTCTGGAAATCGGTGCTGGAATGGGTATTGTCGGACTGTTTATGGGCAGCTTTGGTTATAAAAACGTGACCATTACTGATTTTGAAGATGATGCACTTGACCTTTTACGTAAAAATGCAGCACACAATAATATTGATGATCTGCAAATTGAAAAACTCGACTGGAACGCTTTAAAAACCGACAAAAAATATGACATAATCTGCGGGTCCGAGCTTATTTACAGTGACAAATTCATTGACCCTGTTATTGATCTTATCCATAACCTCCTGAAGCCAGGCGGCAAGGTCATAATTGCTCACGACTTTATACGGAAAAGCCTTGTTAGTTTTATTGAAAAACTGCAACCAGGATTCGATGTTAAAAGCATGGCCAAGTCCATAAACACAGGCGATGAGGTCAGGAAAATTGTTATCCACAAGTTGGAAAAAAAGTAATACTAAAAAATTATGCTGCCATTTTTTTTTAACTAATCTTCATCAGCCATTCGTGAATCGGCATCATATTTTTGTAGTGTTCAAAGGCAACATCGATTAACTTTTTTGTAAAAAACTCCTTTGGCAGCTTTTCAATTTCAATTCCAGCATGCAGACCGTTGAAGAGAAGTAATTCAGCATTTGCATGGTTTGAATCAAAGCCCTGGGGAGTTCTTTTATAGTGTTTTCTTTCAATGGAATAGCCCTTGCCAGTGACTTTCTTTACGGCCCTTGTAAGTTCCGGGCCCAGTTTTTTATCTACTGCTGCATCGCGAAAATCTGCAAGGATGTCCCTGGGGAAAATATAAACCCCACATCCAAAGTACAAACGCCCCTCTTCCGTGTGAATGTAGAATCCAGAGCATTCCATCCGTTTTTTTTCACCTTCCCAGAGCCAGAGCCCCATTGTGGTTTTGTATGGTGTTTTGTCGTTTGAGAATCGTGTGTCCCGGTTGATTCTAAACAGGGATTTGTTGACTTTTGGTATTGCATTGATTTCCGGGACGATTTCACGGAGCCTTTCTCCCATTGTCACCACAAACTCCATTGAAGGTTTTTTAACATAATCCTCATAGTCTTTTCTGTTTTCGTCAAACCATTTTTTGGAATTATTTTTCCCCAACTTTTCAAAAAAACCTGGAAACTCCCTTGGAAACCCCTTGAATTCACTCATCTTGATCCCTTATACCTTCGGTGTATTATTATATTTTTTTCTTATTTTCTATCATGTCCTTAAAAACAAGCAATGCAGTATCGGTAAATTGCTTATCAAAAAGATTTTTTGTTCTTCCAAAGCAAAGTTGATAATATGGGTCGTCTTTTTCGCTTTGGGTGTAGTCATTGCCGTGCCATGTTTTTGCTGCACTTGAAATTGCATTTTCAGGTTTTTTTCCTAAAAAAGTACTTGCGTATTTAAATGAAGTTTCAACAAAAAAATGCAAGGGCATTGAAAGACCCTGGAAGTAAATATCAAGCAGATTTGCCAGAATTACTTCTGAATTGTCTTGAATATCAAATGCAATGGTTTTATCTGTAGAAACTGCTAATGAAGGTTTTTTATAGTCATCATCTGCAACCTTCATGAACAAATGATAAAGCCACGTTTTTAAAAGATTTTTTGATTTTTCTTTACTTGGAAAAACCATTATGATCTGCCTGTCGTATAGATCATTTATCCTGGCCCTTAAGTTGAAGCCGTTTAAACTTATTGATTCCTCAAAGGTTTCCTTTGAGCTTCCTCCTGCCTGCTTTTCGATTTCCCGCTGAATTGATTCTGCTTGCGACATTGCCGATAAAAATTCAAGCTCCCCTCCTGTTCCGTGGGGAAGTACTCCCTCGGCAGCAATCCGCTTGAAGACCATTTCCGGTTTGCCTTGTTTTTCCAGAACATCGAGGAGCCTGGTTTTCAGCTTATATTTTTCAAGTCCGTCCAGGACAAAGGCCTCGGATTCTTCTTCAATCTCCCCTTCAATTTCAAGGCGGGCACCAAGGCGATTGTTAACAATGTATTTTGCAGGATTTCTAAAAAAAGCAAAAAGATCATCAATAGTAAGTTCAAGAAATTCTTCAGGCGGTTTTTTAAGTTTTTCTCTAAAAAACTCACCTGGCACGGTGGAGTTTTTTATGGCAGCTTCAAAATTATCCTTTGAATAGCTGAAGAGTTCTGAATCCTTCCTGAAATACTCCTTTGAAAAAGCCTGTAGCCTGTGGATTTTTGTAAGTTTTGTTTCGTCAATGCCAAAGTTTCCGGTCAGATAATCCATTAGATCGCTGACAAGTACCGACGGTTGGATTTCAGAGTTATCCTGTATACTTCTTCCAGTCCAGCTTATGTATAGCCTTTGCCTTGCAGACACAATGGTTTCTAAAAATAAGTATTTGTCATCGCTTCTTTTTGATCTGTCAAGCCGCCTTGGTTTTTTTGCCATCAAGTCAAAACTTAAATTTGGATTACTTCTGGGAAAGGAGTCAGAGTTCATTCCCACAAGGCAAATCACCTTAAAAGGTATGCTTCTCATGGGGAGCATTGCGCAAAAAGTAACACCGCCTGAGATAAAACCGGACCCATAGCTTCCTGCTGAAAATGCCTCGGACATATGTTTTTTTATTGCGTCAAGGTCGAGTTCGCCTTTAAATTCTGCGGTTTTGCCTGCCTGGTCAAAGGTGTCAATTGTTTTGATAAGTTTTTGCAGATCCCTTGCTGTTGCAGGTGTATCTTCAAAAAAATTCACTGTTATTTCACGCAAAAGCGAACACCAGTCCTTAACACTTTTACTGCCTGCAAGCCTTTGCGTCACAGAAAAAAGCATCTCGGCAAAATCGAGAAACCTGCCAAGTATAAGCCCGCCGCTTCCTTCGATATTGCAATATGGAGCAATATCATCTTTGATAAGGCCGTCATCTGCCATTGCATAGCCAGTAAGGAGCCTTTTGATACCGTGAAGCCAGGTGTTTTCTTCGGATTGGGGCAGCCCCTGGTTTTTGCGATGTTCACTGTTCATGCCCCAGCGGATACCCGCCTCCCTTGTCCAGTAGTTCAGCGTATCCAGTTCATCGCTGGTGAGAGAAAAATTACTTCTCACACAGTCAGGTCGGCAGATGGAAAATACCTGACTATTTGTTAATCTGCTTGACTTGAGTTCAAGGATTGCAAAAAAAGTTTCAATCAAGCTACTGACCGATTTCAGGCTTTTGTCGGCTATTCCAAAGGGAATGGCCATGGATTTATCTTCTGGATTACCAAATACTGCTTTTACATATGGGGCGTACCTTTCAATATCTGGTGTCATGACGATCACGTCATTGGGTTTAAGGCTTTTATCGTTTTCAAACATCTTTAAGAGGTTGTCGTTTAAAACCTCCATCTCACGCATTGGGCCGTGGCAGGAATGAAAAGAGATTGAATCATCAGGTGAAATCTTTCCTGTCGTACCCTCGGACAGGTTGAGAATATCTGTTTGAACCGCCGCAAGCATGGTTTTACAATCCATGCCCGAATCTAATAAAGGATCATCTTCTGGTTCGGAATAATATTCAAATATTTCAAAATCATTGGAGGTCAGCTCAAAGAAAAAATCCCTGCCCAGGCCGCCCATTGAATTCAGGAGCCTGTTTCCAGGGTCAAGATGAAGGTCAGACACATCAACACCAGCAGCCTTTTTTTTGATCCGCTTGCCCTCCTTGTCTGTTAAAATGTCACCCCAGAATTCCCTGCACGGGTTCAGGAAAAAAAGGTTCACTTCCATGAATGTTGAAAGAGATGAAAAAATCTCCAGATGAAATGGCGGGAGGTAAGAGATTCCAAAAACAAAAACCCGATTTGGCAGATTTGTTTTTAAGCTTTCTGTTAAATTGGGATTTGCAATTTTTTTGAAAAAATCAAACTTGTGCCTTGCGCTATGGTCTCCACCTGAAAGTTCTGACAGCTTTTGAAAAAGCTGCCCCTGCCATGCTTCAGCTAATAATCCGTCAAAATTATCAATTGAGCCTTTTTTTGCATCACTCGCATTTGAAGTAAAAGCTTTACCAAAATCGCCCTTGTCCCACCTTGTTATCATATCATGCCGGAACACAAGGTATTGATCAAAGGTTCTTGATATCATAAGTGAAAGCTGGAACAGTTTGACACCATTTTCATCGTCAGCCAGGTATCCCTTTATTTCTTTGAAATCTGGTTTTTCCAGAAATTGAGGGATAATATCCATGAGCCGCAAAGCCATGACAGTTCTATCAAATTTGTCAATATTTCCGTTTTTATTTTTTGTTCCAATTATTTCGCCCATTAGAGACCGAATAAAACCGTTTGGAAAAGGCATTTGAATATTGGCGGAAATTTGATTTTGTCTGGCAAGACACATGGACACCCACCTGCCCATGCCTACACTCTGGACAACCACAATTTCCGGCTCGAATATATCAGCCCCCTGCCCTGGTTTTGTGATAATATCACCAAGGGTTGCGGCCAGAACTTCCATTTTATTACTCGTATGTATGTTAAAACTTGGCATAAAAATTATTTAGCACAGATAGCCTGATAACTCAAATAAGCAATCTCATTAAATCGAGTTACCATTGCTTTAATTTTTTTTTTACAACAATCAAAGTATTAGAAAATTGCTTCTGGAGTTTTCAAATTAACTCCTGTAAACTTTTTTTATGAAAACATTCACAAAACCTGAAAAAATGGTCAAGGATTCTCAATATCAGAAAAAAAGAACAAAAAGTATCGCAAACCTTGATATGAATATCATTGATCCCCAAATAAAAAATTTGATAGCTACCCTATCGCACCTTTCCTGTTGCTTTACAATCCAGAGCTGCCATGGGCATCTTGTGACAACAACTAATGCTGACCAGCTTGAATTATGCCCGATTTTACCAGAACCCCTGCCAAAAAAAGCACTTTATCAGGTTGCATATATTGCATTGGTCATTGAAAATTCTCCAACAGGAATCGACCTGTATAATTCCCTGAAAAAAATCCCTCCACATGAACTTGATTTTTTACAATTTGGAACTGCAACATGGTTCTCCAAAACTCTTGGATATTCAAATGTATACATACTCCAGGCATCTCCTGAAAGGCACATGTATCTTGACAGGTTTGAAATGGAACACAAGGAAGTACCCAATTGGGATGATGCCAGAAAGTTCATGTTTGAGAGCATCCAGAAAATTGCAGACAGATTATCATTGCAATAACCGGATTTAAGAGATTGGGCAGATTATAAAAATTTTCACACAAGTACTTCCAATCCAGTTGAACCTGGAGTGAAAATTTCAATATGGTTGAAGATTTCAAATTCCATCCATTCCGAGGGATCAACCCGAAAGTATGGGGATAGAGGATACAGCCACTCGATTTTCATTTTTGAATCATCAGCACTTTCAGATAAGTACGTTATTGACGGGACAAGCCCTGGTCTCATGGAGTGAAATCCAGCAAGCTCAAAGACCAGGTTCAGCCTTGGGTGAACACCCTTTGAACCAAGCTCAACATACAGCTCCCGGTTGTCACTGCGGAAGCTGCCCTGCATGGCGATGGTTGGCCTTTCATCAAAAAATTCTCTATTGACAGGGCCACTAGCCTTATTTGGAGTAAATGTAATACTTGCGTATTCGCTTATGGAAGGCCTTATATATAGAACTCCACCAGCAGCATTGCTCCAAAGGCCAAAATAGTTTTCCATTTCATAAAACAGGTTCATAAAAGTATCTTTTTTTTAAAAATCACTCATTTTTATCACAATAAATTTCAAAGGGCTTATTTGCTATAAAAGCAGATATTAAATGGGCCGTCCTTACAGGAAACTCCTCCTGTGGAGCATGTCCGCAGTCATTGAAGACACACAAATACGAACCCTTAATATCCCTTTTGAACATCATACCGATCCTCAGGGGTATCCACTTATCTTCCCGCCCCCATATTAAAAGGGTCTCAGTTTTAATCATGGGAATACCTTCAACGAATTTCTTAAAATTCCTGAACTTCAAAGCTCCTGCAACAGCAGCCTGAGCATCAAGGGAACCTTCGGAGCGGAGTCTGTCGTAATAGGCATTCAGACCTTTATCAGTAACCTTGTCATCATCATAATAAACATCCTCCATGGTCCATTTGATTGTTAACCTGCTGAAAAAAAGTCTAACAATATCACGGATAACCGGAAGGCTGGCAAGTTTAACCATACCAGGTTTTTTCATGGGATAGCCGACAGCATCAATCAGAACCAGTTTTTTTACCTTATCAGGATGATTAAGTGCAGTAATAACCGCAACAGCGCCCCCCAAAGAATTGCCCACAAAAATCATATCTGAAAGATTCTTCTCCTCCATCCAGGCGTTAACCTCTTCAGCAAGGGTCTCGGCATCATAGTTTGCCTTTTCGGGCTTTTCAGACCAGCCAAACCCCTTCATGTCAAGGGCATATACATGATAACCATCATCAGCAAGTATTTTTGCTGTTCTTTCCCATGTGTAGGTTGATGATGCAAATCCGTGGAGCAAAAAAACCTTGTCCCTGTTTCCCTTGTATTCTAAATAATGATAATCAATACCGTTTATTTTTATAAAATTATCATGTTCGGTGGGCATTGGAATAGTACCCTGGGGCAGAGTAGTGACAAAAAGTCCGCAACCAAAAGTACTTACATTTAGAAACACAACAGTGAAAAGCAATAAAATAGTCTTTAAATCAATTCGAGTCATTGACTGTCCTCCATAAATTGTTCATACTTTATTAAATACCAACCCGACAAAAAATTCAAGACAATTTGATTCCAAATCAAATTTTGATAATAATAATATATTGACGTTACATATTTTTTTGTTTATTATGATTTTAATATTATAGATATTTAAATAAGCATATTTTTTTTCAACCTGATGAGTCTGTTTTTTTACTGGTTGCCCAAATAAAGTTCAATTGGTTCTTTTTTATGGATTTTATTGAATTATCACTTTGATATTATTGCATTTTATGCATTGCCAATATATCTTACTGAGGAGGCTGGTCCATGGGTTCAGACATTAGCTTTGAAGATTACATTACTACTTTTATCAGATTTATTGAAGAGTCCCTTGGCATTATTGAAAAAAATAAAACCCCGGGAGAGGATGAAAAGAGTGTTGCCATGCGTTTGAAATCTTTATTAACAATGTACAAAGATCTTCGTGATACCTATGCTGTAACAAATTTCGAAGAGCCATTTAAAAGAATGGAAGAACAAACGGGTTGTCGGTCGTTTGACCAAGGGCATCGCTG
>JAOZSB010000081.1:0-466 GCA_029939895.1 Desulfobacterales bacterium | reverse complement strand
AACCAGAGGACACATCTGATCCATCTGAAACTATAAAAGCCATTAAATCGATGTTAGAATATTTTTCCAAAAAAATACATAAAAAATCTTATCCTGATTCTGAAGATTTAAGTAAGCTGATAGGCCTGCCGCAGAACTTTGACCAAATGTTCTAATGAATTACAGGCAAGGAAAGTTTCCATTATTATTTGAGTACAAGTAATCATGATTGCTACTCTTTGTTCTATTTAATTTCTTTAAATTTTTGCATAAGATGCATTATTATTACAACCTCCCAAATGATAATCTATAGGGCATTAAAATGCTTTCCAAAATAAACAGGCAGTAGCAGATTATTTGGATTCATAGGTTCCCGAAGATGTTGATGAAAAAACATACAAATTAAAGGCCAATGTCGATAAAGTGAAGCAGGAAATCCACCAACTCATTGATGAGGGGGTAGAAAATCGAACATTGATTTTTTAAG
>JAOZSB010000080.1 GCA_029939895.1 Desulfobacterales bacterium | reverse complement strand
TTACGAAATGCGTCCAGACATAATTGAACAGTACTATATTTTGCCTGGGCTTAACCGTTTATTCAAGGCGATTGGTTTAAAGCGGTCTCTCGGTGTTACGCACCATGAGAGGTATGTCCGGTTGTTTGCGAAAAGTTTTTTACTGAGTGACCATACTGTGAGCGTGGAGTTTGGTGAAAGTGGATTAAGTGATGAGTTTTTTTTTCTATTACATGATACGATTAAGCTTTGCGGGCCCCTTGTCGGATGGCTGGGATTTAAGAAAAATGATGAAGCTGAAAAAGTATTTTGTAAGAAGTGGCAAAAAAAGACAGGCAAACCTGAAAGCGTTCTTATGGCTAATAAAACACAAAGCCGTCCGTTTATACGTGATTTAGCGAAGTTAGATGGTGCTTTTTCTCTTAAACAACTTCAGCTTGGGCTTGATATTATCACTGTCCTCAATGAGCGTGCAAAGAAAAGGGAGGATTCGCTACACAATATCTTGAATATTTCCTGATACGAAACAGCACCAAATGGGACTATAGGCAGTTGGCGAAATATATTGAAACTTCGTGAAATTATAACAGCGAGAATTTTTCGGTAACCCTAGCCATAAAGTTTTTTTTGAAGGGGGGTTTGGGGGGAAACTTTTTTTGTCTAAAAAAAGTTTCCCCCCATGCATTTCTTATAAACCTAAGCTCTGGCTAATGTTATCACATCAACATTAATAGCTCCTGCTTTAAGGAGTACCTTGGCGCATTCTTTTACTGTGGCTCCGGTTGTGCATACGTCGTCTACGAGGAGTATTTTTTTACCTTTTATTTTGCCTGGGTGCTTGACTTTGAAGGCATTTCGGATATTTTTTTTGCGTTCATCCTTTGTTAGATCGACCTGTGGCTGTGTCCAGCGTGTGCGGATGAGGATGTCTGGGTTTACTTCCGGTGTTTTTTGTTCTGGCGTTTTTGCTTCTGGCGTTTTTACTTCTGCTGTCTGTGTTTCTGTGGCGAGTGCTGCAAACATTTCTTCCCAATTTTGGATGATGAGCCATGCCTGGTTAAAGCCTCGTTGCCTCATGCGCCTGGTGTGCAGGGGGACTGGCAGGATAAGATCGACTTCGTTTACTTCCCAGAACTGCGTGTATGCCCGGAACAGTATTTGGCTGAGTGGTTTTGCGAGGCTGGTTCGTTCGGCATATTTGTATCTGCGGATTGCTGCGCCAAAGGAACCTGTGTAAAGCCCGGCTGCTCTTGCTTTTCCGATTTTCCACGGGGACAGGATGCAGTCGCTGCAATGGTGGTTGCCGCCAGCACTGTAGGGAAACATCGTGCCGCATGACGAGCATAGGGGCGGTTCTATGGCAGCAAACCCGCCCTTACAGTCGTGGCAGAGTCGAATGTTGAAAATTGCATCAAAGGCCTGGGCCATTTCCATGGAGGCAATTTCTGATAGTGAAGTGCCGGGGGTGGAAGTAATGTGTGCGTCAGGGGCGGTAGTAAAAGGAAGTACTTCTTTGTGTTGAATTAAAAAGCCCCCGCAGCTGATGCATTTTTTAGGAAACACCATGTCTGCGAGGACTTCTGCAATACTTATAAAGAGGGAAGCCGGGAAGGGACGTTTTGATTTTGCAGTATCAGCCATTTATGAGCAACCCCGCATGCTTTGTCCCCCACCGCCTCATTACCTCTTTGTTTCGCTTATCTACTAAGCGTTTATATGCTTAACAATACATGCAGCAAACTCAGAACATTTCATTTCCTTTGCTCCGTCGATCTGGCGGGCAAGGTCGTATGTAACGGTTTTGTCTGTGATTGCGTTCTGGATGCTGGTTCTTACGAGTTCGCCAGCTTCGCCCCAGTCCAAGTGGTCGAGCATCATTGCTGCGGAAAGTATCAGGGAGCCTGGGTTAACCTTGTCAAGCCCTGCATATTTCGGTGCGGTTCCGTGTGTTGCCTCAAAGAGCGCGCATTCATCGTTCATGTTTGCACCCGGAGCCATGCCGAGTCCGCCTACCTGTGCTGCCAGCGCATCGGAGATGTAGTCACCGTTCAGGTTCGGGGTTGCAATAACGCTGTATTCATCCGGCCTTAAAAGCACCTGCTGAAAAAGCATATCTGCTATTTTGTCCTTTATTATGACTTTCCCTTCTGGTGCTTCTCCATTGTGATTGTCCCATACTTCAGCTTCAGATATGGTCTCGTTTGGATAAAGTTCCTTTGCTACTTCAAAGCCCCATTCGCTGAAGGCTCCTTCTGTGAACTTCATGATGTTGCCTTTGTGCATTAAGGTTACGCTTGGCTTTTTATGCTCGATTGCGTATTTAACGGCCCTTGCAACAAGGCGTTTAGTATTTTTCGCGCTCATTGGTTTGATGCCGATTCCTGGAAGTTCCGGCAGGTTTGCGCCCATGGTGTTTTTAAGGAAGTCAGCAACCTTTTCTGCTTCTTCGCTTCCAGAACTCCATTCGATTCCAGCGTAAACATCTTCTGTATTTTCCCTGAATACTACCATATCAATTTTTTCCGGGCTTTTCATGGGGCTTGGCACGGACTCGATGTATTTTACAGGGCGCACGCAGGCGTACAGGTCAAGTTTCTGGCGGATCGTGACGTTCAGGCTTCTTATGCCCTTGCCAACCGGGGTTGTGAGCGGGCCTTTAATTGCGACTCTGTGATCAACAATGTCGGTCAGTGTTTGTTCCGGCAGCCATTCCCCTGTTTTTTCATGCGCTTTTTCTCCGGCATATACTTCCAGCCAGTCGATTTTCTTTTCGCCAGAATACGCTGCTGCAACCGCCGCATCAATAACAGTTCTTGTTGCGTTCCAAATATCCGGGCCTATTCCGTCACCTTCAATAAAGGGGATGATCGGGTCATTTGGCACATTAAGTGTGCCGTTGCTCTGCATCTCTATCTTTTTTCCCATTTGCTTTTCCTTTTTTTTCAAAATTTTTATATTATAATTTTACTTTAATTATTGTTGTCTTTGCCTGAAAGCCTCGAACATGGCGACTGCACCTGCGGCTGATGCATTCAGGGAATTAAAATCAGCTTTTTGGGGAATTTTTACTAAAAAGTCGCATCTGTTTTTTACCAGGGGCCGAATACCTTTTTCTTCACCGCCAATCACCAGGGCCAGCCGCCCGGTCAAGTCGGTTTTGTATAATGACTGTTTGGTTCCTGCATCAAGCCCGGCAACCCAGGTTTCATGTTTTTTCAGCTCAAGAACAGTCTCTGCAATGTTTGTTACCTTTGATATTACTGCATGTTCCATGGCCCCGGCAGATGCAAATGAAACTGTCGGCGAAAGCGGGGCGGCTCTGTCCTTTGCAGTAACAATCAGGTCTACTCCTGCGCAAAGGCCGGTGCGTATGAGCGCACCAAAATTCTGTGTATCAACAATACCATCAAGCAGAAGCAAAAAAATCGGCCCTTTTTTCTCAAGGAGTATATCAATTTTTTCTCTGCCAAAGGCATTATAATGAGTGGCCTTTGCAGCGATTCCCTGATGGCGCTGCCCCTGAACCATTGAATCGAGTGCCTGGGGCTGAATCTGCTTTACGCTGATCTGCTTTGATTCAGCAAAGGTTTTAAGCTCCCCAAGTCTTTTGTTTTTACTGTCCCTGCTTATATATATTTCCGCAACCTGCCGGTGACCGGCCCGGATTGCTTCAAAAACAGGATGGATTCCAAAAATAATTTCTGTTTTCAACCTATGTTGTCCGCCCTTGCTTGAATAACTAAATCACAAATATCTTTTTTTGCCTGTTCGAGGTCATCATTAACAATAATATGCCTGTACAGGTCTTTTTTTGCCAGTTCCTCAACAGCGTTTGCCAGTCTTTTCTTTACATCCTCGTCAGCATCCGTGCCCCGTCCCACAAGCCTGCGTTTCAGCTCCTCAAGGGATGGCGGTGCAATAAAGATGGTTACGCAGTCTGGCATTTTTTCCATGACCTGAACTGCTCCCTGAACATCAATATCAAGAAGTACATCCTTGCCAGCATCAAGTTCCCAATCGAGCAGCCTTCTGGAGGTGCCGTAGTAATTGCCGTGAACCTCGGCCCACTCTACCCATTCACCTTTTTCTTTTCTCTCCAGAAATTCTTCCACAGAGATGTAGGTGTAATCAACGCCTTTTACTTCCCCACCTCTTTGCGCACGAGTTGTAAACGAGACAGAATAGCTCATGTCTGAAAACCGCATAAGGAGTTCTTTACAAAGGGTTGTTTTTCCAGTGCCTGAGGGTGCAGAGATTACAATCAGGTTGCCTTTTCTGAGCTTGAGTTTCATTGCGTTTCCCCCTTACTCATTTCTTTACTTTTATCATAAAAATTTTTAGTTTTTACTCTTCTATTATTTTACTTTCAGATTCCTTTGAAAGCTGGGTAAACCTTTGAGAAATCGTTTCCGCCTGTATAGCCGAAAGAACCACATGCTTGCTGTCCAGAACAATAATTGCCCTGGTTCTTCTGCCATGGGTTGCATCAACAAGCATTTTATCTTCCTTTGCCTCGTCCTTGAGCCTTTTCATGGGCGCAGAGTTTGGCGATACAATTGCAACCACCCTGTGGGCAGGAACCGTGCCTCCAAAACCAATATTTAACAGCAAATGCTCCATTTAAAGCTTACCCTCTAACCGGACTAATACTATCGTTATTCAATGTTCTGAACCTGTTCCCTGATCTTTTCAAGCTCTGCCTTCACATCCACAATCATGTGCGAGATCCCGGCATTCTGGGCCTTGTTGCCCATGGTGGTAAATTCCCGGTTAAGCTCCTGTAGCAAAAAATTCAGCTTGCGCCCGGCTGGTTCATCTGAATTCATAAGCAGATTAAACTGCGCCATATGGCTTTTTGCCCGAACGACCTCCTCTGATATATCGCTTTTATCAGCAAGGAACGCAGCTTCCTGTGTTATCTTATCAGGATCAATCTCAATGGCTCCCTTTGTCAGGGTTTCAATTCTTTTGATCAGCCTTTGCTGGTAAATTTCCAAAAGATCATCGGTTCCGGCTTCTATCAATTCCAGCTTGCCTGTAATGAATTCAAGCCGTTTGTCAAAGTCGTTTCTTATGAAGTCGCCCTCACGTTTGCGCATGTCATCAAGCCCGTCAAGCGCATCTTCAACGCAAGCTTCAACCTCGGGCCAGAGTGCTTCCAGATCCAGCCCTTCACTCGGCCTGATCACACCAGGGGCAGACTCCAGCATTTTTATGTCTGGTTCTCCCTGGAGGTTCAAGGCTTTTTTCAAAAGCATAACAGCGTCAAGGTACGTTCCAGCGGCCTTTATGTCCACATTATAGGAAAAGCTTCTTCCTGCTTCTTCTTTTATATCGAGGCGAATCTCAACCCTGCCCCTTGTGAGACGTTTTGATGCTGCCTGCTTTATTCTTGCTTCAAACAGCCCGTACCGAGGCTTCAGCCTGACGGGAACATCAAGATGTTTGCTGTTATAAGCCTTTATTTCAACACCGATTGAACAGGATTCTGAAATTGTTTCGTGCGAAGAATACGCTGTCATACTGTTTATCATAATTTTCTCTTTCTGTCAGTCGTTTTTAATTTTGATGCAATTTCAAACATATATTTGCTTCGTGCCTTACGCAAAAAGGACAGCATAGGCTCATCTGCATAATCCGGGAAGGTCCAGGGCAAAGCCTGAAAATCACCTTTTTTATATATCAATGTCAGGTCAGCATAAATTTTTTTGCCTAAATATATCCTGTGTGTAAAATTTTTACCCGTCGCCAGCACCAGTCTTTCCGGCACAAGCAAGCCAGGATCAATGTTGACGCACCTTTTGCCCTGGTCTGAATATTTTTGCTCAAAGGTGTTTGTAAAAAGCTTGATGTCGGGCAGTTCCTCCTGATCCACAAGCTTTTCAAATGTAAATACACGCCGTTTTAAGGATTCGCCCATCTCTTTTTCATAGTAGCTGGTGTAATCAAAGGGCATCCAGGGACTAATCAGATCTGGCGTTCCAAACTTTGTAATCAACTCATTTAAAATCTCATCAAAAAGGGCTTCATCACCCATGAGCATTCCGCAAAAAAGCTTTGCCGGCAGTGGTTGTTTAGGCTCGCTCATAAATTATATGCCTACAGGGGGCTTGCCTCGTCAATGAGCATGACGGGGATGCCGTCCTTTATTTTATATTTCAGGCTGCATTCCTGACAGGCCAGCCACATGTCGTCGTCGCTGAGTTCAACACTTTTTTTGCACTTTGGGCAGGCCAGAATTTCAAGGAGTTCTTTTTTAATGGTCATTTTACCAATTCCTGTAATGTGTTACTGATTTTAAAGATATTTTATAAAATACTGTTTTCAGCCCTTGTCAGGTAAGTCCGACAAAAGGCTTTTTTCCAATTCTTTAAGCTGGTCAGCAAGGTATAAACTGTCATGGACAGACCAGTTTATGAGTTAATTTACTGCCCACAACAAAATATGAAAGAATTGTAACATCTTAGTCTTTACTTTCATACAAACTGTTATTGTCGGCTTTTTCCTTTATGATAACAGCCAGCCTGTTTAAAGCTGTTGCAAATTCCCTTTTCCTGTCGATGTCGTCGGCAAAACTTTTCTCTTTTTTTATTCTGGAATGGAAAATATCATCATAAATTCTTTTGAGGTTCCGTTTTATCCGTTCACCGTCAAGCATTTTTTTCTTTATGGCATATGGCGTGCCTTCCAGGAGCATTGACGCAGCACCGCTTGCCTGGTCAAGGTGCATCCTGTAATGTGCAAGGGGCCTTTCTATCACAACCGGGTCAAAAAGAAAAAATCCCAAAGCGCATATCCACCAGTCATGACCACAGCATTTCCAGCCCGGCAACGGCAGCACAAGCTCCTTGAGTTCCCGTGAAAAAACCATGGAAAAACCAGACACAGGACAAAGCGTACTTGTAATTATCGAACGGGCAGACTCTTTTGTCAAGGGATAGTCGTGTTCGCTGAGTTCCCACAAGCTCTTGTCAATCAGGGTTCCGTCTTCAAGCACAAGGCCGGAATCATGATAGCACAAACCATGTGCTTTATCAGGTGTATTGGTCAGCTTATCAACGCATTGCTCAAGCTTGTCAAGCTCCCAGATGTCGTCCTGGTCGCAGAGTGCAGTATAATCAGTATCGCACAGGGATATGGCTTTTTCGAAATTTTTTATCCAGCCGAGGTTGGTTTCATTTTTTTCAATGCGTAAATTGGAATGCTTTTTAGCATAAGCCTGCGCAATCTCAAGCGTGGAGTCGGTTGAGCGATCATCAACAATAACCACCAGGTCAGGCTTCCTTGTCTGCCCGAACACCGTATCAAGCTGCCCGGCAAGAAACCTTTCACCGTTATAAACGGCCATTGCAACACCTGTTGAATAATTATCCATGTTTTATTTTGTACGCCCTTTCATATTCCCCGGCAATGCCGGATGCAAGCCCGTCCCAGCTCATGCCCCCTGCTGTTTTGATGCACTCTGCTGCCATTTTTGCCCTGGTGTCTGAACTTTGCAGCTTTTCAAGAGCGGCTGCAATATTGCGGCTGCTCAAATTTGCCGGCAGCACAAAACCAGTAACACCTTCTGTTACAATATCCCTGGCTCCCATGGTGGGAGAAATTATCACCGGAAGTCCCGATGCCATTGCCTCCAGCACCACCATCCCAAAGGTATCAAAATCCGACGGCACTGCAAAAATATCAGAGGCAGCAAAATATTTCTCCATATCGCTGACAACCCCGGCAAATTTTATATCACTCTCAACGCCCATTGAACCCGCAATGGCTGAATACTTCTTTTCATTTCCCCTGCCAGCCACCAGCAATTTTAATCGACTGCTGCCCGCTGATTTAGCGTTTGCCATGGAAATGCCCTCAATGACCAGATCAAGCCTTTTCAGCTCAAAATTCATGCTTGCAAAAAATACTACAATATCGTCTTCCAAAAAGCCAAAGCGAGAGCGTGTCTCGCTGCGCACCTTTTCCCGGTTGCTTAAATCAAAACGCTCTGCATGGACACCTGGATGCATTACCCTTATTTTCTCTTTGTCCAGGCTGTATTCTCTTAGAAGATAATCCTGTGTAAGGGTAGAAACCGGAAGAACACGCAAAAGTCCGGGGTGTTCAAAGCACTTGCCCTCAACCCACGACATTGCCCTGTCCAGGGGCATCATGTACTTTTGCCTTACCTCCGTTCTCCAGAGCCTGTGCGGTATTCCGTGGAATGTGAAAATATCTGCACCAAACATCCGATCGTGGGTGTGGATGATGTCAAAATTCTGTGATTTGATGATTTTTTCGGCTGACTGCGCAAAGCTGATCGGCTCCATAAATCTGGGAAACTTCATTAAATTCAGTTTATGAAAAGTAATTGCAGCTTCTTCCTGCCGCCATTTTTCAGCAAGCACATGGATCTCAAATTCCCGGAAGCCTGCCAGTCTTTCCGTGACTTCAAAAACAAAGTTTTCTGCACCGCCAACAAGGCCGTATTTTGGTATAACAACCGCTACCTTCAACTTGTTGCCGCCTTTCCAAACACGTCCCTGACAGCCAGGTATTTCTCCAGCTTTGCAAGGTCGTTTTGTCTGGCCGATTTAAAAGGAAGTAAAAGCTTTATCGTAAAAATCCTCCACCTGGCCTGCAAAAGGTTGTTTCTGATTATCCGTGCAATGCTTGCCTGCTCATAATGCTTCTCATAAAAAAGCAGTTCTGCATTCAGCTTCTTTACCCACTTATCATAGGGCAGTGTCGCTACCTCGCTCTGTCCGCCGTGGTGGATAATTACTGCATCATTATTACCACCGACCATGCCTATCTCAAAGCCCGCCTTTCTTGCACGCAGGCAAAGGTCAAGGTCTTCACCATAGAGGAAGTAATCCTCGTCAAATCCCTTTAATGCCTCAACCACACTCCTTTGTGCCACAATGCTTGCACCCAGAAGCCAGGCAATATCACCGGGCAGGTTTTCAAGTTCGCCCCCTGTGTGCCGCTGACCAGGGTATGAAAACTCAACAGATGACTGCGGGGAACCGTCTGGATTGATGATCCGGGTTCCTGCAAGCCCGCATTCAGGGTTTGCGTCCATATGTTTTACAATTGCAGTAATCGCTCCCTGACTTACTTCTGTATCCGGGTTGAGGAAGTAAATGTACCTGCCCTTGGATGCTGCAACTCCAAGGTTGTTAGCCTTTGAAAAACCCAGATTGCCGCTGCATGAAATAAGCTGCGCCCACTTGAATTCTTCTGAAAATATTTCCTGGCTCCCGTCAGTTGAAGCATTATCTGCAACAATTACTTCAAAGGTTATGCTTTCGTAATCATGATTGCCCCTGCCTGTTCCATCAATAAAACCGGTCAGGCCTGCATCCTGGATAAAAAGGGATTCCAGGCATTTAGCAAGAAGTTCTCTTGTGTTGTAATTCACAATTATGACGGAAACATCAATGCTCATCTGTAAATTCTTTCCAATCGGAGAGCCGCAAAATCTATCATCTCCTCCAGGGTAAATTCATCAATACATCTGCTTTTTTCTGAATCATCACACCCCTTGTTCCGGCATGGCACGCAGTCCCAATTTTTTTTGGCAACAACGTGCATCTTGCCACGAGGTGCCCATGTGGTTGAAGAGGATGGCCCATAAAGCCCCACCGTTGGAGTGTTAACAGCCGCTGCAATATGCAGTGCCGCAGAATCAACTCCAATAAAAAAACCACACTTGCTGTAAATCCCGGCAAGATCGCCAATCCCTGTTTTTCCAGCAAGGTTGATCGGCTTTTGTTTGCACAGTGCCTCGATTTGCAGAGCCTTGTCCATATCTGCCGGGCCGCCGGTAATAACGGTTTTTTGATTGAAGTTATCCCAGATATAATCAATCAGGGCAGCACTTTTTTCCAGCCCCCACTCCTTGTAGCTCCACAGGGAAAATGGATGCAGTGCCACGGGCATTTCATCGCTGCTGCAACCCGTTTCACTCAGTAGTTGCGCTGCTTTATCGCTCATGGCCCTTGTAACGGTCAAAAAGGGATACCTGTCTGAAACATTGAAATCAAATGGTTTGAGTACGTTCAGGTGATGCTCTGCTGCATATTGGGGGATCTCCTCTTTGTCAAGATAGACCAGGTGTGTGTATAGCGGATTTCTCCAGGGGCGGTTATCCCCGGCCCAGCGACCCAGGCGGATCTTTGCGCCAGACAAAACAGAAGCAAAGGTTCCCCGTGTGCCTGTCCGTAAATCAACAGCAACTTTAATATCAAGAGACCGGAGCTTTTTTATGTAATCAATCTGGTGCTTAATCTGCTCCCGCAACCCGCCCTTTGGCTTTGATACTGGAATTACTCCTTCAAGAAATTCATTCCCCTCCAGAAGCCCTGCTGCCTTATCCCAAACGCAGGCATAGACCTTTGCTTCTGCAAAATTCTCTGCCACCGCCCGTATAGCCGGGGTTGTCAGGACAACATCGCCAATATCTCCAAGCTGGATTATCAGCACGTTTCCTTTTTTTTCAAGATTTTTTTTACTTCCTTTTATCAACATAGAAATGATCTTTTCTCTGAACAGCCTTTTAAAACAGCTATGGGCATCCTTTAAAATGCCAGGCTGCAATTTTTAAATAAACAAATAATTTTGTACGTGGCCCCTTTGCAATTCCAATTGTCAAAATTGCCCCAACCGTTGCCAGCAGGATGTTTACAAGGAGCCTTACGAAAAACACCAGAAAAAACAGGGCAAATAATTTATGCCATTTTTTTAAATAAATATACCTGGAACGATAAAACATAATCCGTGAATCAGGATTAGCAGCAGCGCTCTGCCCCTGGGCGTGGTAAACAAGGGCATCCGGCACATGGAAAACCTCCCATCCGTTGCTGCGCATGCGCTTTGCCCAGTCTGTCTCCTCAAAGAAGAAGAAGAAATCTTCATCAAGAATTCCAGCCGCATCCATTGCTTCCTTCCTGACCATCATGCACGCACCAATCACTGAATCGACTTTGATGGGTTCTTTATAATTACTTCTTTTGCTCGGAAATTTTGCAGGAAGTAATATCTGCATCAAAGATTCGTTTGTAATCGCAGTGAGCAGGGTGGGGAAATTTGCAATTGAATTCTGCTTGCTGTCATCCATGTTCAGTAGCTGTGCCCCTGCAATTGCTGCTGCTGGTTTTTTTTCCAACAAACCAAAAAGCTTTTCCACAGCGCCAGTAGTAACAAAAGCATCAGTGTTCAGGAGCAGGGCGTATTTGCCGTTCATCTGCCTTAATGCTTTATTGTTAGCCGCTGCAAAGCCAAAGTTTTCGGAGTTCTGGATAGTCTTTACTTCTGGAAATGCCTGCGCCAGTGCCTCAACGCTTCCGTCAATTGAGGCATTATCAACAAGCCATATCTCAAAGGACGCGCCCTTTACTTCCGTGTAAATCGTATCCACGCACTTGAGCAGCAGGTCTTTTGTGTTCCAGTTTACTATTATTATTGAAACGTCTACTTGCATAAAATTGACTTCCATTACTTCCAGATATTAAGTGCTGCAACATTTTTCAGCACGTCCTCTGCTTTTATAGCAGTCATGCATTCTTTGGTTTCGCAGGTTCTTTTAAAGCAGGGGCTGCACTCAAGCCCGGCCCTTACCACCCGGTGTCCCCTGCTAAAAGGGCCTGTTCTCCAGGGTGCAGTCGGCCCAAAAACAGCTACAACTGGGATTCCAACGGCAGCACCAAGGTGCATGGGGCCTGTGTCGGTTGTAACAAGGCAGTTGCATTTTTCATAAACCGCTCCAAGCTCCTTTAAACTCGTCTTTCCGGCAAGGTTCAGGGCATCTTTCTTCATCTTCGAAACCACCTGAGAATTCATCTCAAAATCCTCTGGCCCGCCAGTCAGCGCAATTCCAACATCAAACTGTTCAATCAGCCTGTCAGCAACAATAGCAAACTTCTCAACATCCCACAACTTGGTGTCCCATGTAGCAGCAGGATTCACAGCGATTACCCCACCTGGGCATTTGGCTTTAAGGGGTTTGAGCAGGCCTGTTGCAGCTTCCCGGTCTTTGTCACTAATGGGGAGCCTGTATTCCACTTCCTGAATTCTATTATAAATATTTTTGGCACATTCGGTTTTTGTACACCCGGCCTTGCTGCACTCGTCCTTTTTATCCTCTGATTTACTGGCTTTACTGCTGTCTGTTTTACTTTCTTCAGGAGTAATGCCAAGTACCTTAAGAAGCATCAGGTTTCGTATAAGGGCGTGAACCTCCATGCTCACCGCAGGAAATCGCTCATTATAAAACACATAGGAATGCTCCATGTGATCCATGCCCTTTCCAAATCCGATTTTTCTTTCCCCCCGTGCAAGTGCTGCCATCACACCGCTTTTTATTAAAAATTGAAAATCAATAACTGCATCATACCTGGTGTCCCGCAGCTCCTTGAGAAATGCCCGAATTTCCGAAAAACTTTTTTTATACTCAGAACCCTTTAATAAACCCTTTGCCCAGGCCTTTCGGCGTGAAACAATTACCCGATCCAGATCCTCATGCCCCAGAACAAGAGAAGATGCAGCCTCCTCCACGAGCCAGGTCACCCTGGCATGGGGCATAGCATTTTTAAGGGCGCACAGGGCAGGAAGCGTGTGGATCACATCGCCTATCGCGCTTAGTTTTATTATCAGTATTTCAGGCCGTTTCTGCATATATGTCTGGTTTGTCCAGCTTATAAAAATTTGTTTTTTTAACCCGTTTCCATACAAAATAAAAATAAAAATTCAGTGCATCAACTATATAGTTTTTTTTTAACTGCTTCAAAAACCATTTCAACGCTCACGCTTTTCATGCACCTGTGGTCTGTGGGGCAGTCTGTCAAAAGGCATGGGCTGCAATCCGCGCCAACCCTGACCATGGTGCCGGTCTCGCCCCAGGGTGCGGTTGTGATATGGTCTGTGGAACCAAAGACCGCTACAAGGGGTTTTTTCAATGCTGCTGCAACATGCATCAGCCCGGAATCATTGGTCACAAAAACCGAGCATTGTTCCACGAGTGCGATTGCCTGCCTTAGGCTTGTCTTTCCGCACAAATCAACAGGCTCCCCATTCATAAGCCTGGAAATTTCCATGCCTATGTCCTCTTGTCCCGGCCCGCCGAAAATCAGGGTTTTAAGCCCGGATTCCTTGTCTGCCATGTCACAAAGATTTGCAAAACGCTCTGGAAACCATCGCTTGGCAGTTCCGTATTCAGCACCAGGCCCGATTCCAAGTATTTTGTCACCCCTGTTGATGCCTGATTTTTCAAGCATTTGCGCTGCCTGTTTCCGTTCTGCTTCCGAAATAAAAAGGTCTATGTCGGTGCCATTGGCTGAAAGCCCGGCTCCTTTTAATATACCAAGGTAGTAATGCACCTGATGAATTTTTTTTAACTCCGGGTCAAGGCGAACCCCGCTGTTTAAGAGCATGCCCCTGCCGTCGGTTGTAAATCCGATGCGCCGTGGAATCCCCGCAAGAAAGGTGATGAGCGCAGCCTCAAAGGCGTTTTGCAAAAGGATTGCCGCATCAAAGTTGTATCTTCGCAAATCCTTTGCCAGGCGAATTTTCCCTAAGTTCCCGCTGTGCCTGCCATTAGCATCATAAAAAATGATTTCATCAATATAGGGGCTTTCCTGAAAAACAGGCGCGACCCACGGTTTTGCGAGGATGCTGATTTTTGCATTTGGGAAATTCTTCCTGATCGCCCGCACAGCAGGTGTAGAAATTATTGCATCCCCCACCCAGTTGGTCGAGCGGATAAGGAGTTTGTTTATGCTTTTGGGGTTGAAATTTTTGGGATTAAAATTCATAAAAAGTTCCATATTTTATACAAATAGATTCTGCTTTTTTTCAAAAACAGCCCCCATCTTAAATAACAGTTTTCATTCATTCAACATATAAGTTACAACGCCCTTTCTGTCAAGGAATTCACAATCTGTTGAATTTTGAAATTTTTCATGCTAAGAGTCGATCATGGAACTGATGCCCATATATTTTATTCCCCTTTATGGAATCCTGCTAAGCTATGCATATCAGCAAAAACTGCTAAAGGGCTTTCCAGGCTATATTGCCGACAGGCTCAAAAAAAGGTGGTACCTGATTGTGGCAGTAAGCCTTGCAACGGTGCTGCTTGTTTTTTATGTGGACAAGCCAGTGCTTGATTACATGCACTTTCGCAGATCGCCCCTGTTAAACTGGACTGCACGACTTGGCAACACGCTGGGTAAGGGCGATGAATTTATATTTCCAGTTGGCGCAATCGCATTCATAGTTGCAGCATACTTCAAAAGGCAGGGCCTGATGAGGATTTTTGCCGTGGCAACCATTGCTCCGCTGGTTTCCGGGCTGTTTGTGCAGGTTGTCAAACTTTCCTTCTCCCGCGCCAGACCATACAAATGGGAGTGGAACTTCTCCTTTTTCAATTATGACAAAACCCTGTCCCTGAGCGATTTCATGAACAACGACTACATGAGCATGGCCTCTGGTGACGTAATCGTGGCAATTTCATTTTTCGTTACCCTTGCCATCCTGATAAAACACCCACTGCTAAGAGCCATATTCCTGACCGCCCCCATAATAGTCGGTTTTGGCCGCATGCACATCATGGCCCACTGGCTCAGCGACACACTCCTTGCAATGGTTTGTGGTACCTTTATCAGCCTTTCAATTATTAGAAATCTTCAAAATAAAGAACCTGACTATTTTGAGCAGGGTAAGTAGATGGAGGTTGGATATTAAGGTTCCAAGGCAAAAAAAAACACTCTGATATAGATGCTAATTTTTTACAATTTTTTTATTTATGTTTTTAGTCGTTACTCGAAATGATTGTTGCTGAATTTCATTTGAATATTGAATTGCATAGTTCACTTTAAATGCCTTGGAGGTCAGTTCAGTTGACATAACCTCTCTGTTATTAGTGTGCGTCA
>JAOZSB010000079.1 GCA_029939895.1 Desulfobacterales bacterium | reverse complement strand
CAGGCGTACTCGGTTGTACGCTGAGGATTATGTTTTTTTTCCAACGATGAGATTGTGTGCGAAGGCAGTTTTCATTCAGGCACACCGATTAATTTAAGTTTTTGGGAGGAGATATGAGACACATTTCTTTGTTATCACTGGTTCTGGTGGCTTTGCTTGTTTTCAGCGGCTGCGCTTTTGTGAATATAAAAGCTCCCTATGATGTCGATCTGGACAACACAGAACTGGGAACCAAAACCGGCACAGCCGAGGCCTACAGCGTACTGTGGCTCGTGGCGTGGGGTGATGCCAGCTATGCAAAAGCAGCAAAAAACGGTAACATAACCGTACTTAAACATTCTGACCAGGAAGTCCTGGAAATATTTTTCGGGCTGTTTGTACGCTGGCGGGTTGTTGTGTACGGCGATTAGGATGCGATTATTATGAAAAAATTAATCCAAATTTGTTTCATAGGCATAGCAGCAGTTTCCATGTGTGCGGGATGCACCTCGTTAAACCGTTCCACAATGGGCGGTTCCGGCAGCTCCATGCTGACCGGTATAATATACATGGACCTGAAACTGCCATACACAAAGGATCTGAAAAACACCCAGTCAATGGTTCTCCATAATAAGGGAAAGATTATCAAGATTAAGGAACCTTTTTCCGGCTACGGCATGTACGCTGAATTCAACTCCAATGCAATTGGAGACATAGCCAAAAAACATGGCATGAAAAAAGTTCACTACGCAGACATGGAATACTTCAGCATTCTCGGTATCTGGCGTGAAGAGGTGGTACACGTTTACGGGGAATGATGCAGCAGCCATGCAAGCCAGCCCCAAAAAATCCATAAAATAGAGCATGACAATACTTTAATGTGTTTTGCCGTCTAGGGATTTTGCTGGACAATGTGCTGAAGAAAATCAAATAATTTCAACGAATTGCATGGATAAATCTCCAGCAACACGCTGGGATATGGCCTGCGATTCTGGATTTTAAAAAAGAATTAGAAATATATTTATTAGAAGCTTTTTGCTTATTTCATGACCAGACCCTGGGAATAGATTAAGCACCTGGCTTCGTTAAAAAAAAAATTAAGTTTACTAGGAGGAAAAATGAGCGAAAAACGTATTCACAATTTTAATGCAGGCCCAGCAGCCCTTCCATTGCCGGTTTTAGAGGAGATACAAGAATCTTTTCTGAACTTTAAAGGCTCTGGAATGTCCATTACAGAAGTAAGCCACCGTTCAAACTGGTTTGATGACGTGATCAATGATGCAATCGACCGCACCAAGCGTCTTATGGGCCTTGGCGATGACTTTCACGTAATGTTTCTTCATGGCGGAGCAAGCTTGCAGTTTTGTATGATCCCCATGAACTTTCTGGCCGATGGCAGAACAGCCGACTATTTAGATACAGGCACATGGTCAACCAAGGCCATTAAAGAGGCTAAAATTCAGGGCAAAAACATTAACGTTGTTGCATCATCCGACGACAAGGGATATTCCTATATCCCCAAAAACATTGAGTTCAACAAGGATGCAACCTTTGTTCATGTAACATCCAACAACACAATCAAGGGGACACAGTTTTCAGATTTCCCGGATACCGGCAACGTGCCTATTGTTTCGGATATGTCCTCGGATATTTTCAGCCGGACTCTGGATGCAAAAAAATTCGGTCTGATTTATGCCGGCGCACAGAAAAACCTCGGCCCGGCCGGTGTTTGCATGGCAATAATCAGGAAGGACATGCTTGACCTCGTTCCTGACAACATCCCCACAATGCTGAGCTACAAGACCCACACAGACAAAAACTCCATGTTTAACACACCTCCATGCTTTGCCATATATTCGGTACAGCTTGTGCTTAAATGGATTGAGGAGACAATGGGCGGCATTGCAAAGGTTGAAGAACTTAACAGAGCAAAGGCCGACAAGCTTTACGGCGTGTTCAGCCCGGACGGGTTCTACCGCGGAACCGCAGAAAACGGCTCTGGTTCCTTAATGAACGTGACATTCAGACTGCCAAGCGAAGACCTGGAAAAGAAATTTATTGCCGATGCTCTCGCAAAGGGCCTGGGCGGACTAAAGGGACACAGAAGCGTAGGCGGATGCCGAGCCTCCATCTACAACCCCACAAGCATGACCGCCATCGAAGCACTCGTCGATTTCATGAAAACCTTTGAAAAAGATAATGGCTAAGATTTATTTTAGTGCATGGGGGAAACTTTTGTGAACAAAAGTTTCCCCCAAACCCCCTTCAAAAAACTTTATATAGCTCTTCTCATAAATATGTGACCCTGGTTTACGACTCGCTCCCTTGAGTCTCGCAGGTCGGTGAATCGCCCACATGCGCTTCGCACCACAGCAGTTTTGCTCCTTTGAGGTTTGTGCCGGAAAGGGTTGCGCCCTTGAGGTTTGCGCCGCCAAGCTCTGCCATGCTGAGGTTGGCTTTTGTGAGGTCTGCACCCGACAGGTCTGCGCCGGTGAAGTTGGCTTTTATAAGGGTGGAGTTTTCAAGGTTCGCCATGTCCAGGTTTGCCCACATGAACTTTGCACCGGAACAGTTGGCCCTGGCAAGAATTGCATTGCTTAAGTTTGTTCTGGAGAGGTTTGCGCCCTTCAGGTTTGCTTCTTTAAGGTCTGCTCCGCTGAAATTGCCACTGCTGAGGTCTGCCCCGCCAAGGTTTGCTTCCAAAAAATTTGTATTGCTAAAATTTGGTTTTTCCTCAGGGCTTTCTTCCCTTGATTTATTCCACGATTCTATTTGTTCCCGCAGGTCGTTTCCGCTAAAATCTGGAACATCATTGGGGTTTGCTGCCCGCCATTTATTCCAGGCTGTAACACCCTGTCTGAATTTTTCTATATGAAATGGATTTCCCATGCTCGTACCTCCTTGAAAAGTAACTGTAGCAAATCACATGCTTTGTATCAATCGGTTTTATGGGCTGATCAGGCATAAAAAAGCCCTGGAAAAAATCTATTCCAGGGCTTTTGAACTGGTTATAACAGGTTGTTCGTTACTTCACCGCCTCGTAGCCCTTGAGGTACTTAAAGAACTCCGAGTCTGTTGAAATTACGAGGGAGCTGTTAGCACCGAGGGTGTCTTTGTAGACTTCCAGGGTTTTTATAAAGGAATAGAACTCCAAGTCTATGCCGTATGCTTTGGCAAGTATTGTTGTTACCTCTGCATCTGCGGTTCCCTTTGTTTCCTGTGCCTTGCGGTATGCTTCCGAGGTGATGAGTTTCAGGTTCCTTTCCTTGTCACCCAGAATCTTCATGGCCTCACCCTTGCCCTCTGAGCGATATTTTTCAGCTATCTGCTTTCTTTCGGCTGTCATTCTTCTGTAAACAGACCTGCGCACTTCCTCTACATAGTTTATGCGCTTGACCTTCACATCAACAATCTCTATGCCGAATTTTTGAAGCTTTGGTTTTGCCTGTTCCATGATGCCCTTTGTGATAGCATCTCTTCCAAGGAGTATTTTGTAATGTGCCTTGCTGCCAACCTCATCGGTAATGCTTGCCTCAAAGGTATCAAGCTCTCTGTCGGTGTTCCTTACCGCCTCAATCAGGCTGTATGAGGATACAAAGTTTCGGATTGCAGGGTCGATATAATCATCAATCCTGGAAATGGCCTCGTCCATGCTCCCGACTGTCTGAAAAAATTTGACAGGATCGGTTATCCTCCATCTTGCAAAGGCATCCACCCAGATATAGGTCTTGTCAAGGGTCGGCATTCTGCCTGGTTCACCATCCCATTCAAGAAGGTTCTTATTAAATACATTTGCATGCTGTATCATTGGAAGCATGAAATAAAGCCCAGGCTCCTTGATTGATTCACCCATAACTTTTCCAAACTGGGTCACAACAACCTGCTCTGTCTCATCAACAACAAAGGCTGCTGAATACGCCAGAAATATTATCGCTACTAATACACCGATTACTACAGTTAATTTTGTATTCATTTTGCACCTCCACTGCCCTGCCCAAGGTTCAAGAGTGGCAGAATGTTCTTCTGGTCTGAATCTATTATGGTCTTGTTGCCCAGCTTGGGATAAATCTCCTTGAGCATCTCAAGGTAAAGCCGTTTTTTGGTCACGTCCTTTGCCTTTGAGTATTCAGTATAAAGTGCCTTGAACCGCACAGCATCACCCTTTGCCCTGTTTACCTTGTCAAGGGCGTAACCTTCGGCTACTTTCAGCACCCTTTCCGCCTCGCCACGGGCAGCAGGAATGGCCTTGTTGTAATCTTCCCTGGCCTGATATATCATTGTTTCTTTCTCTTGAATGGCCTGGTTAACCTCGTTAAAGGAAGGTTGAACCGCTTCCGGGACATTTGTTTTTTTCATTTCTATTGTCACAATATCAATGCCGGACTTGGCATTATCAAGCTCTTCCTGGAGAACCAGTTTGGCAGCATCGGCAATTTCTGCACGCTTGTTTATAACCTCATTTATGCTTCTGTCGCCAACAACCATCCGCATGGACGATTCTGACATATCCCGCAGCAGCCTCTTTGCGTCCCTTACCATAAACAGGTATTTATATGGATCTTTGATCTTGTAATGAACAATCCACGGAACAAGTGCAACATTCAGGTCGCCAGTCAACATGAGGGCGACATTCGCATCACCACTGACTTCTATTGACCTGGTCTTGTGTGTCCGGGTAGTGAAGCCAAACTCTTCTTTGTTAACCTTCCTGACCTTAACCGCTGTCATCTTCTCAATACCAGCGGGAAGCTTGATGTGCAGCCCTGGCTGGGTTGTTCTCGCCCACTTGCCAAACCTCTGGACAACCCCGACCTCATCTATCTCGACACGGTAAAACATGGTGCTTAGCGCAACACCAACAACAATTATGCAGATAATCGCAATAATTATACCGTTCGGAATCTTAGAACCCTTGAACTTATTTAACATCTCATCAACCTGGGGAGGCGGCCCACCACCCCGTTGCTTCTGCTGCTCCTGCAGTTTTTCCCAATCCCATGCCATAGTCTTTAAACTCCATTTTTGTTAAATATTTACAATTAAAAATTATGATTTCAGCCTGTTCATATATTAAAAATAATCAAAAAATTACATATGGTTAACATGCTGTAAAACTTTTGTTAAGTAATGCATATTACGACTTGAGTCGTTTTTCAATAAGTCGTTTTAGTTCCTGAAAATCTTCCGGCTGTTTTGTGATGTCAAGCCGTAGCAAGCTTTTTGCAACCTGCTTGACTTTCTCTCTACCCTGTAAGTAATTGCCGCCTGAATCTTCCACCTGGAAGCACTCTGAATCAACAAGCTGGCTGAACACCTTTTTTCCCTGGATCATTTCTAACCAGCGCCCATTTCCAAATTCTAATTGCTCAGACCCATTTGTCATTTTATTAAGGGTTTCATCAAATCTACGTTCAATCTCACCCTGACCAATCACATTGGCAACCTCGTCTTTGAAAGTGTTAAATGCGCCAGTGTTATGCAAGCGCTCAAGGGCCTGTGTGCGGGAGCCGAACTCATTAGGGTTGGTAAATATTTGAACCCAGTTTTTTTTCAACCCCTCCCGAATCGAAGTAATCACATAGTTTGCAGCATCAAGATAAAGTCGTTCCTGACAGAAAGTTTTAATTTTGTCTTCCAAATCGCTTCTGCCGACACGGCGATTCTCGGAACGCATCAGATAATCAGGTTCAAGGAAATAGTTTTCAAGCTCACGATATTTCCAAATTAAAAGGTTCTGGGTTTCTGGATCAGGAAAGTTTTTCCAGCATTTGTTAATAGTCTTGTCATCATGGTGATGATCTCTGTCAATCAGGAAATAGTATTTTGGATGAAATGGGTACAAAGCCTGGGCAACACTTTTTATGCTGAATGACGGACCGAGTGTTTCAACTCGCAGCTCCCTGTTGAAAAGTTCTGTAATAATCTGGACATCAAAGGATTCCTCCCCGTGTCCCTCGACAAACAGGACATGTGCGCCATTCTGTCTGACTTCCTCGGAACGAACTCCTGCGGTGACTCTCATGAATTACTCCCAGCAGAATCATGGAGAAGCAGTCTCCGGTTTTTGTCTACCGAGGCAAAAACATCTTCTGAATGGGTGGCTATAATATATTGGTTATCAGGTGCTATTTTATTAAGCATCCAGACAAAGCCCTGATGCCATTCCGGGTTTAAGTGCAGTTCTGGTTCGTCAATTAGTACAATTTTGGGATTGTTCCTTGTCTGATGCCAGATTAGAAACAGGGTGGAAATTATCTCTTTCTGCCCTGAACTCAATCCGTCAAAGGTAAAAGACGGGCCACCATCAACAGGATTGATGCGAATTTCAACGGCGTTATTTTCAGATTGTCTCAGTTTCTCTATTCTTCCATTGGCATAACGCTCAACTAGCTCATTTAATTTCAACAAAGTATCTTCTGTTTGTTCATTTGCAGGGGTTTCAAAGAGTTCTGCCTTACTCATTAAAGAACGAATAATTTGCAGTTTAAAAATACTAGCCGCATCTTTTGTAAATCTGTAAAAGGATTGGTTTTTTTCATTTTTCAACAACTCGTTGAGTTGTGGGTTGCCAGTCTGAACCATTCGAAAACTATGAAAATAGAGAAGGTATTTATTCAGCAAAGGATTTGGGGTGAAACTAATATCCAAGGATATTAAGTCACCAATATTATCAGAACTCGCATCAATAATATCTTGCAACTGGTCTTTACCATGTGGGTTTTTTGTAATACTCATAGCACCAGAGTTGAAAATTTCAATAAGCAGTGTACTTGTATGACCTTCTAAATCAATTTCTCCTTCTATTTGAGCATTATCAGTACCTGCACGCACTATCAAATCTGTCTCACCTTGAATCTTTACACGAATGCTGACAAACTCGGGGTTATTTATTTTTGGGATAACCAACACCTGCAAAAGCAGCACACAGCACTCAAGCACAGAAGTTTTGCCTACCCCGTTTCGGCTACCCATAACCATGATGTCAGGATCATCAAGCATTGTTGGCTGGGGGAAATTCAGTTCAAGCTCGTCAATCCCCTTATAATCTTTGATTCGTAACCGCCGAATTTTAATGCCAGCAGGCCTTTCCATTGTCATTGTTTTTCCCTTTTTCTCATCACACCATGGTTGCTACCATATAAAAATACATTTTATTTGTTATCATACCCCTTAATCAGTTTCAAGCAATACCGACCTTTGAAAAAACAAATTTAACTTTTTTTACTCTGCGTATTGAACAGCAGCGGAAAGTGTAATATGCTCTAATTCAATGGGTCTCAAGATAACCATACTCGGTTCTGGTACATGCACACCGTCATTGAAAAGAAGTTCCTGCTCAATGCTTATGGATGTGAATGGGAAAAATCTCCTGTTTGATTCCGGCGCAGGAACTATAGGGCGGCTCATGGAGGCAGGTCTGTCAATATCTGACGTGGATTACATTTTTTACAGCCACCTGCATCCAGACCATACCGGGGAACTGGTTTCTTTCATGTTTTCAAGCAAACACGGACGCAGGATAGAAAGATCAAAACCGCTGACCATTGTGGCTGGGAAAGGTTTTTCAGCATTTTTTGGGGGTCTGAAAAAGGTTTACGGAAAATGGATTGAGCTTCCAAATGATTTGTTCTGCATTAAAGAGATGAGCGTAAGTGGCTTTGACAGCATGAAAATTGACCAGATTGAAATAAAAACCGCACCCATGAACCACAGCCCGGAAAGCATCGGGTTCAGGGTTACTGATAATGTTGGGAAATCAGCAGTTTATTCCGGGGACACTGATTATTCTACGGAGCTTGAAAAGCTCGCAATTGGAGCTGATGTGTTGATCTGCGATTCCTCAATGCCCGATGGGATGAAGCATGATGGTCACCTTACGCCGTCGTTGGCTGGGGAAATCGCAGGAAATGCTAATGTAAAAAAACTTGTGCTGACACACCTTAACCCGGAGTGCGATGAAGTTGATATGGTTGCGCAGTGTTGCAGAATATTCTCCGGGGACGTTGTTCTGGCGTATGATTTGATGGAGATAAAAATATGAAGTACTATCCGATTTTTCTTGATGTAAAAGCAAAAAAATGCCTGGTCATAGGCGGGGGAAGTGTTGGCAGTCGCAAGGCTGCCGGGCTGCTGCGCTCTGGTGCTGACGTGACGGTTGTCAGCGTGGAGTCCTCAAACGAGGTAATTGACCTTGCTGAAAAAGGAGAAATAACACTGATAACACGGGAGTATGTTCCCACGGATCTGGATGGAGTGTTTCTGGTGATGGGCGCGGTGGATGATCCTGAGGTCGGCAAAATGATAAAAAGGGATGCTGACAGCCGCAACTTACTCTGCAACATTGCCGACAGTCCCGATGATTGCAACTTTATACTGCCATCGGTTGTTGACAGGGGCGATCTGGTTTTAGCGGTTTCCACAACAGGAAAAAGTCCGGCTTTTGCTAAACGGATGCGAAAAGCACTTGAAAAAGAGTTTGGTTGGGAGTACTCAAAGTTTCTTAGGTTGATGGGCGGTGTGCGCAAAAAACTGCTTGCACAGAGCCATGAGCCGGAAGAACATAAACCAATTTTTGAAAAACTTATAGACTCAGGGCTGCTTGAGCATATCAAGGCTGGCAACTTCAGCGAAATTGACAAGATCCTTCTCTCTGTAGTAGGTAAGGACGTGCTGGTGGAGGATGGATCAGATGAGCAGGGCGACCCGGAGGATGGCGACATCTTTTTAATGCTGATGGACAACGAAATATGACAGAAGAGAAGACATAATGGACTATTTTATTTTTGGAGCTGTTGCAGCATATTTTTTAAGTTCGGCTGGCTACATGCTGTTTCTCGCAAAGCAGAAGGAGAAATATTGCAATGCTGGTTTTATTTTAAACCTTGCTGGTTTTGTATTCCTTTCCGTGGTGCTTGTCCTGAGTTTTGCAGAATCGGGCCATGTGCCGGTTTCAAATATGCGGGAAACCCTTGTGCTTGCAGCATGGGCAATATCCGGCGTATTCATCACCTTTCAGACGGTCTTGCGCCTGAAGGTGCTTGGGGCATTTGCAGTGCCAATGTGCCTGGTCATAACCACGGTCGCTGCAAACCTGCCATCGACCCAGGCCAGTGAAACTGCAATATTTAAAAGCGGATGGCTGCTGTTTCATGTTCTGGCGATTTTTGCCGGAGATGCAGCCCTTGTGCTGGCCTTTGGAATAGGGCTGCTCTATCTGCTTCAGGAGAATGCAATAAAAAGCAAGTCCCATGGTTTTTTTTATAAACGGCTCCCCCCCCTTGAAACGCTCGATCATGCTGGTTATGTTTGTTTAAAAGCTGGTTTTTCGCTTCTTACACTGGGCCTTATTGTCGGTTTTATATATGCAAGGGCTGTGTGGGGGCGGTTCATAAGCTGGGACCCCAAGGAAGTATGGTCCTTTATCACGTGGCTTGTATATGCAGCTTTGCTTCATCAACGGTATGTAGCAGGGTGGAGGGGAAAAAGGGCAGCAATTATGTCTGTGATCGGCTTTTTCCTTCTTGTTTTTACATTTTTAGGCGTTAATTTTCTTTTTCCCGGTCACCACGGCGTATTTACAAAATGATAGATGAAACTGAAAAAAAAGATATAATTCTTGTTGGTTTGAACCACACAACAGCACCTGTGGAGCTGCGGGAGAGGCTCGCCTTTACCCATGATGAAACAATTGCGGCCCTTGACAGCTTCAGGGATAAGCCGGAAGTATGCGAGGCAATGCTTTTTTCCACCTGCAACCGTGTTGAAATTCTCATGACTGCAAAGGATCCGGAAGCAGCAAAGCAGATGGCAAAACAATTTATTTCCGAATTCAAGGGCGTGGCTGAATCTAAATTTGAAAATGCCCTTTATGTTTATATCAATAGCGATGCTGTCCGTCATGTGTTCAGGGTTGCAGCAAGCCTTGATTCGTTGATGGTGGGCGAACCGCAGATTTTGGGCCAGATAAAGGATGCCTTTCGCCTGGCTGCGGACAGGAAAATTGCCGGGGTGATACTTAACAAGCTCCTGCACAAAACCTTTTTTATTTCCAAGCGTGTTAGAACCGAGACCGGGATTGGCGATCATGCAGTTTCCATAAGCTACGCTGCTGTTGAGCTTGCCAAAAAAATATTCGGAGAGCTTACGGGAATATCCGCCCTGCTGATAGGGGCCGGAGAAATGGCAGAGCTTGCGATTGAGCATTTAAGGCGAAATCGTATTCAAAAGATTTATGTGGCAAACAGGACTTTTGAGCGTGGAGTGGCGCTGGCAGACAGGTTTAACGGGGAAGCAGTAAAGTTTGAGGAAATTGGCGACACTCTTATTTCCGCAGACATAATAATAAGCTCAACCGATGCCAGGGACTATGTGCTCAAGCGCAAGGATGTGAAAACTGCCCTGAAAGCCCGGAAACACAAGCCATTATTCTTTATCGACATTGCGGTTCCAAGGGATATTGACCTGGAAATCAACAGGCTTTCCAATGCGTATGTTTACGATATTGACGACCTGCAAAATGTGATAGAGGAAAACCTGACCGAACGCCGCAACGAGGCATTAAAGGGCGAGCGGATAATAGATGAAGCAGTCATCAAGTTCAGGAAATGGCGAGAGACTCTTGATGTTGTTCCCACAATAAAAGCTTTGCGAACCCGCATCGAAACAATTGTTGAGGGTGAGCTTGAGAAGACCCTGAGCAGTACGCTGAAAAATATTTCCGAGGCTGACAGTGCAGCAATGCGCAGGATGGTTGATGCAATGGTTAACAAAATTCTCCACGAACCAACCATGCTGCTGAAGGAAAACAGCTACCACAAGGCCCGTCCCCAGTACCTCGACTTTACAAAAAAACTCTTCAACCTCGATGATGTGGAGGAAGACAATTGAAAATAGCATACCTGTTTCCAGGACAGGGTTCTCAGGCCATTGGCATGGGAAAGGATATCCATGAAGAATTTCCCCATGTGCGGGAAATTTTTGAGATGACCGATGAAATAGCCAAAAAGCATATTTCAAAACTTTGCTTTGCCGGGCCAATGGAGGAGCTGACCGAGACCATCAATCTCCAGCCTGCAATCACGGCAGTTAACCTTTCGTTTTTTTCAATTTTGCACAGGGAGGGAAAGCTGGCCGATACCTCTGCCGGTCACAGCCTGGGGGAGTATTCAGCCCTTGCGGCCCAGGAAGTTATAGCAATGGAGGATGCTGTCAGGCTGGTTATAAAGCGGGCCGAACTCATGCACAGGGACTCTCTGATTAATAAGGGTGCTATGTCAGCCATCCTGGGGCTTGAGATTACGGGCGTTGAAGAAGTAATTAAAAGGGTTGTTTCGCCGGTTTTAACAGCAGAAACAGGCCAGCCTTACGCAGCCCTGGCCAATCATAATATGGAAAAGCAGATTGTAATAACTGGTTCTCCGGAGGGCGTTGAAATCGCAGCCAGTGCGCTTGCAGAAGCCGGTGCAAAGGCGGTTCCCCTTAAAGTGAGCGGTGCGTGGCATTCAGAATATATGCTTGGGGCTGGTGATGAGTTTGCTCAGTACATGGCTGATTTTACGTTTTCGCCTGTTAAGGGTGAGATGTTTTTAAATGTAACAGGTGAGGCGGAAACCGATCCGGGTGCAGTAAGGGATGCCATGACCCGCCAGATGACAAGCCCGGTTAAATGGTACTCCACCATGCAAAACATGATTGAGTCGGGTGTTGAGCATTTTGTGGAAATTGGTCCGGGGAAAGTGCTGACCAATATGATAAGAAAAACTGCCCCCAGAAACAAGGGCATTAAAGTCTCCTCCATCAACTCCCTCAAGGCTTTGGAAGAATACCTGGAGAGCCTGTAGTTGCGGGTTTGAAATCCATGCACACCTTTTTTTTGCAAAATAGTGTGTTATTTAAATTCTTTTATTTATCGTTGTTTTGAAGCGGTTTTTTTCATAGAACCGCTAATAAAGCGAACTTTATGAATGGAAACGTTTCCAAATCTTCTTTTTCCCTTTACACATCGATTATGTTATGATAAATATATAAGCTGGTTACCAAATGCCAATGAATACAATTGTGGCGTTAACCAAAAATTTTGATGCCCAAAGCAGACTGAATAATCCTGGGTGGAAATTTTTCTGGTTATATATAAATTATTAAAGGCAGTATTGCTAACCACACTTGTCATATGATTAGAGTAAGCATTGAAGCATATAGCTGCCTTGTACTATAATCAAATTGAGCATTATGAAATTAGCTCAAATAGAGTTACTTCACAGGAGGCAAGGGCGATGAAAAAGAAAGATCTTGATTACTTTAAGAAGCACCTTGAGGGAAGGCTTGAAGAGCTGGTCACCCACGCAGAGGATACGGTTTCCGGCATGTCCCAGGCAAAGGAAAATTTTCCTGATCCTACAGACAGGGCCTCCCACGAAGCTAACAGGAACTTCATGCTCCGTATCCGTGACAGGGAGCATAAACTGATTAAGAAGATTAAGAAAACCATAGCCAGAATTGAAGAAAATGACTTTGGGGTTTGCGAATCATGTGGTGAAGATATTTCCATCGAAAGGCTCAAGGCCCGGCCCGTAACAACGCAGTGCATAGACTGTAAAACAAAAGAAGAAGCAATGGAAAAGGCTCTTGGGCTTTAGCTTTTTGAAGTTGAAAAAGACTCAAAAATAAAGGGAAGAATTTGATAGACCTACATGTTCACTCAACTGCTTCGGATGGAACACTTACTCCGACAGAAATACTTGAACGTGCCAGCAAATTAGGCATTGAAGCACTTGCAATCACCGATCACGATACAATTGACGGCTCCATAGAAGCTATAGAATCAGGCATCCCCGAAGGCCTGGACTTCCTCACTGGTATAGAAATCAGCGCAAATCCACCTGAAGTTTACCCATGCACAGGCAGCTTCCATATTCTTGGTTATAATATGGACTTAAAGAGCGAAATCCTGAACACCACCCTAAAAACCCTCCAGGACGCACGGTTTAACCGAAACCCCAAAATACTCGAACGCCTCGCAGGGTTTGGAATGCACATCACAGAAGAAGAAGTAGAAATTCAAACCGGGGGCGGACAGACAGGACGACCGCATATAGCAGAAGTAATGATAAAAAAAGGGTATGCAAAAAACATCAACGATGCCTTTGACAACTACCTTGGAAAAGGAATGCCCGCATACGTTGATAAATACCGCATTGAAACCGACAAGGCCATAGAGCTGATAAAATCGGCTGGCGGCGTGCCGGTCTTTGCCCACCCAGGCCTTGTGGAAGCAACCCAGGGCGACCCAAAGGAAAAACTCATAGCTTCAATGGCAGAAATGGGACTTTCCGGCATAGAAGTTTTTTACCCCAACCACTCAAAGGAAGAAACCGACTTTTACATAAACCTCGCCAAAAAATACAACCTCATAATAACCGGCGGCACCGACTTCCACGGCTCCCTAAAGCCCGACACAGAACTCGGCTCCGGCAAAGGCGACCTCTGCATTCCCTATTCGATTTATGAGGGGATTATGAACGTTTCCACGTAAAGCATATCTAACAACAATAAAAATCCAAAAACCAAAGGCGGAAGTTAATTTGACTGGTTTAGCTCAAGCTCAATGCTAAAATCAGACAATTAACTCTTTGTATTATTGTTGAGGCTACTATTCTTCGAAGTAGAATGGCTTGGTGTACAATGCAAAGAGATTCTTCCACAAGAATAGAAATAACAATGTCTATTGTTTACTTTGGAATGATACTTTGATATATAAATAAAATACTATTGATTACTTTATGTGGGTGAAAGCAATTAGGGAATGAGAAGCTATTAACAGGTACCGATTTTTTTGCTGAATTCCGCAAAAAGAAGATGGTTTTCTAATAACAAGTTATGCGAATAAACAGGAAATAACATGAAGCTGAAGGCCAACTTTTATAGTGACTGGGTGGCAATATTAAAAGACTATTTGTCAAATGAATGGGGGTATGACATTTCCAGCATTCCTGACGATGAAATTCCATTTGTTTATTTTAATATTGAGCATCGATTAGTTGAGAACAGACCGAGGAAAATTCATTATTCTGACCATTTCTCATGCCCCACTGAATTAGAAAGAGGGTGGGAAATCCTTAAAAATAAGATTGAGTCAGGTCAAGACATAAAACCACATTTAAGTAAATTGGTTTTGAAAGCGACTAATAAAGATTTCCTTTTAAACGACTGGAGAATTCATTATTTTCATCTTGGAGAAGAACTTGAAGGTGATTTTATAAAACGAACTGGCCCTCTTTTATTCGCTATCGTTACCGACATCAAATTTTACGTTATCGATATATTTTCACATGGAAAATGGGCAGATTGTGACATTGTAGAAATAATACATAAAAATTGGCCTGACTTAATTTCGAATTATAGAATTCGAAATGTAACTGGACTTTCACATAAAGAAACTTCGCAGGATCGGCTTAACCTCAGGAAAAACCATGTTAATTCCTTTTTCGAGTGCTCAGATGGCTCCATATATGCGCCTATAGGAGGTGGGAGTGTACTTTCCGGGTATAGCATTGAAAACACATTGTTTAAAGTCGATCAAACAATAAGAGAGCTTGAGCATTTACAGGATTTTTTGGAAAATGAACTCTCAAATCTTAGAAGTGAAATTGAGGGGTGCGGATATGAAGGAGAAGAATCTTTAGAAGCAAAATTACTTATTACCGCAAATTGTTACAAGGCTCTTTTTCCCAAATACAACTTTGCTGCAATATTAAAAAAACGCGCATAACCAGTCACCTCAGCGGATGGCGAAAACGTCTGCGACATTACTCGGCAAGCTTAAGGCGCAACAGCTGAGTACAAGCGTTATGTTTCAAAATCTTAGGAAAGAGAATGAATAGAATAAAAATAAAATATCAGTAGTGTCCCGTTAAAAATCGAATAATTTCAATTGGATTTGGGC
>JAOZSB010000406.1 GCA_029939895.1 Desulfobacterales bacterium | reverse complement strand
AATTGGTATAATTTATTATTAATAAAAACTAATTGATACCGAGGCTTTGAATTATTTTATTGAATCTATTTGAAATATGATTTGATTTTGATATTAGTTTAATTTAAGACTATTTTCAGTTAAGACTGTCTGATAAAAAAAATAATTTCAATCAACAGATTTCAACCTGTAAGCCAGGTTCATTTCTTACAAAACAAAGGGGCTTTTTATGGGTGGCATATTCGGATGTGCATCTTGCGAGGACTGCGTTACGGATCTTTTTTATGGTACTGATTATCTTTCTCATCTTGGAACAAGACGAGGCGGCCTGGCAGTTCAAAATTCAAATGGAATCACAAGAAAAATTCATACACTTGAGAACTCATATTTCAGAACAAAGTTTGAATCGGATTTGCCTGATCTAAAAGGGAACACTGGCATTGGAGTTATCAGTGACCATGAAGATCAACCCATCCTGATTAGTTCACATATAGGTCTTTTTGGAATTGTTACTGTATCAAAAATCAATAATGCTGATGAGCTTGCAGAAAACGCTTTTAAAAAAAATAAATATTTTTCAGAAATAAGTTCCCTAGGAATAAACCCAACAGAACTTGTCGCCATGCTGATAGCTGAAAAAGACTCCTTTGAACAAGGAATAGAATATGCACAGGAAGCTATAAAAGGCTCCTGCACAATTCTTTTACTTACTAGCAAGGGCATCTATGCTGCAAGAGACAAGCTTGGAAGAACACCTCTAATTATCGGAAAAAAGGACGGGGCTTTTGTTGCGTCATCTGAAACATGCGCATTTCCAAATCTTGGTTATGAAATTGATAAAGACCTGGGACCTGGAGAAATTATTAGAATAACTCCCGACGGATATGAACAGTTAAAACCGCCTGGAAACAAAATGCAGGCCTGTTCCTTTCTGTGGGTTTATTATGGATACCCTGCTTCAACATATGAAGGAATAAATGTTGAATCTGTACGCTACAATTGCGGTAATGCACTCGCTAAAAATGACGATGTCGAGGTTGATTATGTAGCAGGGATTCCTGATTCAGGCATCGGTCATGCCATTGGTTATGCCAATGAAAAAAGAGTGCCATACAGGAGGCCTTTTGTAAAATATACTCCAACCTGGCCACGAAGTTTTATGCCTCAGAATCAGGCTGTAAGAGACCTGGTGGCGAAAATGAAACTTATCCCGGTAAGGGATATTATCAAAGACCAAAAAATTCTTTTTTGTGAAGACTCCATAGTAAGAGGCACGCAACTTCAGGACAATGTTCAGGTTTTATTTGATTACGGTGCGTCTGAAGTTCACATGCGCCCGGCATGTCCAACTTTAATTTTTCCTTGCGAGTTCCTTAATTTTTCTCAGTCACGATCCACCCTTGATCTGGCAGGAAGAAAGGCCATCAAAGAAATTGAGGGCGTGGAAGACAAATACCTGGATGAGTATGCCATTGCTGAGTCTGATAAAAACCTTGCGATGATCGAAAATATTAGAAAACGGCTAAGACTTACCAGCCTTAAATTCCAGAGAATAAATGATCTTGTGGATGCAATAGGCCTTCCAAAAGAAAAGCTTTGTACACATTGCTGGGATGGCTCAAGTTACTTTTAACTCTGACGCTGCCATGCAGCCCTCAACTAACGGTTCCGATCACCTCGGCCGCAGGGGACTTTCACCGCACTGGTTCAAATAATAAAACGGGATGTTGAAATTTTCAACATCCCGTTTCTATATAAAAAATATGGTGCCGAAGGCCGGACTTGAACCAGATAGACAGAAGATCACCTAATTATTTTACTTCTGAAATTGCCTTCTGCCATGAATCTAAGGATTATAACTTGAACGTTCCAACGATACCGTTCAATGTGGAGGCCATTTCTTTCAACTGCTCAGCACTAAGGGTCAGTTGACCACTGGAGTTGGAAATCTCCCCGGATTCAATATTCACCTGCGCAATATCTTGAGTAATCTGACCAGCTACCTCTGAACTCTGATTGACATTCTCATTGACTTCCTGGATTCCCAGAGAAGCCTGGGCTATATTGGTGGCAATTTCTTTAGTAGCGGACGTTTGCTCATCAACTGCCGTGGCAATAGATCCAACGATCTCATTTACATTCTGGATCACGGCCGAGATTTGATTGATTTCCTGGACAGTACTCGAAGTTGTATTCTGAATTTCCTCGATTTCCATTTTAATATTCTGGGTAGCCTCAGACGTCTGTTTGGCAAGTTCCTTAATTTCATTGGCCACGACGGCAAATCCCTTACCGGCATCACCCGCTCGTGCTGCCTCGATGTTTGCATTCAAGGCCAAAAGATTGGTTTGTTCAGATATCTCTGTGATGGCCTCGGTGACTTTCCCAATCGAAATGGCTGCACTATTTAATACGTCCATCTTCTCTGAAGCATTACCAGCCTGAACAACGGCTTCATCCGACACACTTCTGGCCTGTTCGGCATTATTGGAAATCTCATTGATAGTGGCGCTCATTTCTTCTGCCGCAGCCGCCACCATCGTTGCGTTTGTGGAAGATTCCTCCATGGCCGCAGCCACGCTGTTCAAGTTTGAGCTCATTTCTTCGGCGGCTGCCGCAACACTTTCAGACCGCTCTGCCGTATTTTCGGAACCCTGTGACAACTGCCCTGCAATATCGGTTAAATTGCCCGCTGAACTATCCACTTCATCGCTATTCTCGCCGATTTTCTTTATGATGCCCTGGAGTTTTTCAATAAATAAATTGAACCAGGTGGCCATTTCACCAATTTCATCCTAAGTTCCGGCTGTAAGACGCATCGTTAAATCACCTTCGCCCTCTGCAATGTCTTTTAGCATTGCGATGGTTCGATTCAAGGGTTTGGTTAAGGAATTGGCCAAAAACAGAGCAATACCCATAAAAGCAATAAAAACAAGGACACCAATAATGAGCATAGTTCGTATCAAACCATAAACGGTGGCCATAACCTCCGAACGCTCAATAACGCCTATCAACTTCCATTTTAGCCCGGGCATGGTATGCACCACCGCAATACAATCCACACCTTCAATCGAAAGTGACAAACTGCCCTGATCAATATCACTTAATTCTGCATAGGCTGATATACCGCTCTTTTTTAAGGGCTTAAAATTGGTTTCCGCATATTTTGGATTGGCCAGGATAGTACCATCTTCCTGGGCAAGCACAACATATCCAGATTCTCCCAACTGTATTTTCTTGATAAAATCAGTTAACCCCGATAGCTCCATATCAATACCCACAACCCCTGCCATGGTTCCAGTATTGTTGGAAACCGGGTGCATGATGGTAATCCCGGCAGCATCATTTGTGAACTGATATGCGGAAGATAATGACGCACTATCAGGTGTTAGTATTGCTTTTTTGTACCAGGGACGTGCCCTGGGATCATAACCTCCGGGCATGTCTGACGTGCCTGAAGTGGCGAACCCTCCCCATTTGGTTCCCAAATAGACTTCCGAATAATTTTTATCATGCTTCCCAATGAGGGTAAAAAACTTTGTAATATCAGCCTGAAGCGCATTTACTTCCAGGCTACTGGCTTTAATTGTTCCAGAAAGATCTATAAATGAAGTGAGGGATTCATCCGCTTTTTTAATGATTTCATTGTCAGCCAGCGTGGTTACCATGGTAATTGCATTTCCGATAAAAATATCGATGCTCTTATCAATATGCCCAAGCTCCCGATTGGCTGAGTTGATATAACTATTCCTGGCTGATTTTGTCAGCTGGATCCCTAGAATCGTGCATAACAACAGAATCGGTATCAAGACTGAAAGGCCGAAGGATACAAACAATTTTTTCCGAATGGTAAATTTCATAGGTCATTGTCCTTTGCTATAGGATTTTAGCTCGCACACAGCTGAATAAACAAAAAGAGTAGAAAACCAGAACTTGCTAAAAAAACACGGTCTTTTACCAGAACGAACCCTCGCATAATTTCCAAAATAAGTATATATTTGCTATCAGTAGTGTCCCGTTTAACTTTTTAGAATAGCACCCAACGTGCTGTAAT
>JAOZSB010000078.1 GCA_029939895.1 Desulfobacterales bacterium | reverse complement strand
GGAGGAAATAATTTTTTACTTCAGTAATGCCTCGCCTGCAAAAAGAAAACAGCACTATTCTGACACAACGTAAATTGTAGAAATAGATAGGTCTGAAGATGAAATATCACCAACACAAGAAAATGTATAACAAAAAATTTACCAATCAAGATAAGGATTATTAAATCAATGTTCCATTTTCTTGAAAGGAAATACAATTATTGTGTCACCAGGGTATATTGGCTTTCTGTAATCAATATGATTCCAGATCAGGATTGCAGCCAGGGGAACTTTGTATTTCTGGGCTATCATTGTCAGATGTTCACCCTTTTGCACTTCATGAATGATCCGCTTATTATCAGCCTTCCAGCTATTGCGAAGTGCATCATATCTGTCCCAGAATTGCGCTTTACCGCCCTTTGGAATAAGTATTTCCTTTTTACCCTTTGCGATATAATACCCTCTTATCTCAGGATTCATATCTTTAATTATTTTGAAATGGGTATCTGCTGCCTCGGCTATTAGTTGAATTGGTACGCTTTCTCCGGTTTTTATTATAATCTTTTCAAACTGCATTGGTTTGTAGATGTCTTTCTTTTTCAATATAAAACCATATTTTGCAGGATTAGAAATAGTCATTTTTGCTGCTATGATCTTAAAAAGATATCTTTGAGTCTCCAAAGAAAGATAGAGCTTGTAGTAATCGTTTGTCTTCTGCTCCTTGATTTCAGAACGCAGTCGCTCCTCTCCCATATTGTAAGCTGCCGTGGCTAATGTCCAGGAGCCAAATTCATTATGGAGATCCTTTAAATATTTTATTGCGGCTTCTGTTGAATGAAATATGCTTCTTCTCTCATCTTCCTGAGGATCAATCAAGAGTCCGTATCTTCTTCCAGTCTCTGCGATAAACTGCCAAAACCCGACTGCACCCTTGGATGATCCTGCATGGGGTCGCATTGCACTTTCTATAAAAGGAATATACTTAAGATCCTGTGGCATATTATTATCCTTAAGCATTTTCTCAATAATTGGCAAAAATCTGCCAGCTCTTTTTATCCACAATATTACCTGTGACCGATTATCGACTGCAAGAAGCATTTCTTTTTCAAAACGCTCCCTGACGTCGTCAATTTTCACGGGAACCTTTTCACCACAATACTTGATATTAGAATTGACTCTTGCCGTAGAGATCAGTGTAGACGTGTCAGAGCCCCTAGTTTCGCAAAACCCGATTCCAGAAAAAGAGATTACTAAAACTGAAAGTAGAACAGACAATTTTTTGGTCATCATGGCCTTCCTTAAGGTAGATAAGAGTTGCCGAAAATACCAACATCATTTTGGCCAACCATACACTATTTGTGGTTAAAAATAAAGGGCTGTCCAAAGATAAAGTGAATCAGCTGGTTTTAAATTAAAATTTGTTGAAGGCACAGAAATCCCACCGTACTCTGAGCCGTTATCACCATAAAAAACATTTGCCCCCAGGGTAAGCCTGACATTCTGTTTTACATCCCATGTGACTCTTGGCTGTACAGTTCCTGAAGGATCATGGAGATTATTGATGGCCGTCAAATAAATGTTTACCAGTGGATGGATTTCCATGTTCATGTGACCCGACAGATAGTTTTTTGCCAGCACGAAAGTCTCGCCCCGTGTCGTCCGTTCAGCAATTGCTGTGTCAACAATTGCTTCTTCATATTTCCGGGTTCCGAGTCCATTGTGATAGATCTCGATAAAACCATAAAAATTTTTCTTCCACCATATCCAGGAATAATCGAGGTTTGCAACCAGTGTTGCAAAATCACTCCTTTCGGAATCCTGATCTAAAAATGTCCATGTACCGTCTATCCTCCAGGCAGCATTCATCAAATTTCCCGTAACCCCAATGCCTGCGATTTCGTCCTTATAATGTTCGGCTGCCATAAAATCGAATTCCAAATTCCACAGGGAATAATGCATTTTCCCGGCAAGGGATGACTTATCCCATTCAATCGCATTGTCGGCAGGGTCCCGCCTTGGAATATAAAGGAATTGCCATTCACCAAATTTTTCCGTGTAAAACTGACCATAGGCCATGTCTTCACCGGTTTTATAATCCTTGTCTATAGCTGTTGGAGAAAAAGGGTTAAAAATATCCATTGGGTTAAAAAGCAAGCCATTCCCCCATGTAACTGCCTGACGGCCAAGCCGAACCATGCCCCAGGAAGGCTGATATGTAACCGACAGCCTGTCCAGTCTGTGGTATGCGATTAAATCGTCCTCCCGCTCAAATGCCTGCGTCAGATCGAACAGCCTGTTGTCATCTTCTGTTTCTGATACTGAAAATATATAGGATGGAAGACCTGTTGCCCTTGAAAGAAGTTCGTTCTCCTTTTCCCTTGTCTGCCCACCTGTAACTGTCGCCTCATAGTGGGCCTTAAAGGAAAGATAGTCCCCGGCAAACATTTCAGCCTTTAGCCTCAGGCCTGACGAGCCATCATAAAAGGGATTATCCTTAACCAGGCGTATCGGAGCTTCAGTATCATACCAGGAAGCTGAAGTTCTGGCTTTAATATGTCCGCCATGCTGAAAATCGAAATTTTCCGGCAAGCCATCGCTTAATGCAGGATTTCCAAAAGAAATAAGTACAAACAATATTACAAAGCAAGATATTGTTTTCATCTTCGTCACCTATGTATTACTTCTACTTCTTTTTATACTAGTTAGTTTTACAAATCTACTTTACTATATCGTCTGCAATCTCTCCATCTCTGATCTGAACAAGCCTCCTAGCGTAATCCATAACCATATCGTCATGAGTAGAAAAGATAAAGGTCACACTCTTCTTCTCGTTCATCTCCTTCATCATTTCCAGAAGTCCGTTGCCAGTTTTTGAGTCAAGGTTTGCCGTTGGTTCGTCCGCAAGCACTATGGATGGGTTCGAGACAATTGCCCTTGCTACTGCAACCCGTTGCTGCTGCCCCCCGGAAAGTTCGGCTGGTCGCCGGTCGTATTTTCCTTCCAGCCCGACATCATCTAAAACATCCTTTGCCCTTTGTCTTCTCTCTACCTTGTCGAGTCCCTGGAGAAGCATAACAAACTCCACGTTCTCAACAGCCGAGAGAACAGGGATCAAATTATAAGCCTGGAATACAAATCCAATTTTATTGAGACGCATTTTAGCAAGATCAGCCTGGCTCATACCGCTGAAAGAACTGCCGTCCACTGCGACATCCCCTGAATCCGGCAGGTCAAGCCCGCCTATTATGTTCAAAAGAGTTGTCTTCCCAGAGCCTGATGGTCCTGCAAGAGCTGCAAAACCGCCTTTTTTTATATCAAGGCTTACTCCTCTCAGGGCATAGACTTCTACTTTTCCCTGTATGTAGGTCTTTTTTACTTCTTTTACTTGTACAATATTCATTTTCCACTCCTAACAAACTTTATGTTTTAACGAAGCTTGGATTTTAATTATTTCGACGGTCTGGTTATGAAATAAGCAAAAACTCTTTTACCAATTATTTTGAGATAAATACCATAAACCATTAGTTCATCATCATGGCCTCAACCGGAGTAAACCTGGCAGCCTTTACTGCAGGATATGCACTGACCACCATCCCCAGAACCACCACCATAAAATTAGCCATAAAAACATCCTTGAGCACTACTACTGGAATTAACGTTCTAGACAAACCCCACGCCTCTGCACCCGCAGCAAGTGCAGATAAATCAATCCCTGTTTGCGCAGTTGCATAGGTAAAAATAAAACCCAGAACATTGCCAAGAAATGCACCTAAAACCAGCAAAAACAGTGATTCAGTCAATACGCCACGCAGTATCCACGAGGGTTTCATTCCCAGGGCCTTGAGAAGCCCAAACTCACGCATCCTCTCAAAAACAGCCATGAGAGTTGTGTTTACTATGCCAAAGCCCATTGCTGTGAAAACGACAAGATACCATATGTACATAAATCCATCGAAGATTTCGAGGTATGCCCTTAACATTGGGATAAGTTCCTTCCAGGTTTCCGCTTTTAAACCTGTTGAGCCAAGCTGCGCATTGAGTTTTTCAGCGACCTCTCCTTCCATCCCTCTTTCTGCAAGGGATATGGATACCTCGGAAATTCCATCGTTGAGCTTAACCAGTTTTTTTGCAGACTTTAAGGAAATAAACACAAAATTCTTTTCAGTCGCCTCCATCTCGGCCCTGAAGACACCTACGATCTTAAACGACTTGGATGCGATCTCATTTTGCGTATCCTGAGTCATGATCAAAAGTTTGCGGCCTATCTTTGTTTCAAATTTATCAAGAAGTGCCTTTCCGATTATAATTCCACGTTTTTCATCTGGTTTGAGCAGCCTTCCTTCTACAACTCCTTCACCAATGAAAGAGATGCCCTTCTCCTTTTCAGGTTCAATCCCTACAAGTGTCAAACCAGCCGAATGCCTGGCGTTGCTGGCGATTGTATTTACCCTTATTCTTTTTGCGTATTTTGCTCCCTCTGGAAGTACTTCTGTCAGTACTGCATCAAGTTTATCTACATCAAGCATACTGTTATCAATAACCGGGTCCTTGCGATACCCCTCGTGGTGTATCTGAATATGCCCTGTCAATGTCGAGATGCCATTTTTTATCATCCCGTCTACCATTCCCCGCATGAGCGCCCCAAGAAAAATCATGCTCCAAACTCCTATAACAACTGCGATTAGAATCACAGTAGTCCTCCTGGGGTTTCGCCATATGTTCCTCCACGCCATTTGAACAAACATTTTTCACCTCTGCTTTTTAATCGTATCAGCAAGCTTTATTTTTATTGAAACTCATTCAACTCAAAAAAAAACTTTCATAATATGTTAATTATACGAAATCGCTTCAACCGGTCTCAGACTTTTAACTTTCAAGGCAGGATAAAGCGCTGCCACCGACGTTATAAAAAGTACTGCCATTGGCCCTGTAAATAATGACAACAGGGTAAGTTTCGGATACATCAGCCCTGATATTCCCATCTGGTTCATGATCTCAGATGCTCCTGTAAAGTCTATCCCGTGTTTTTGGAAATAGAGTGAAAAAACACTCCCAAGCGCCATTCCCAAAAAAATCCCAATACTGGTCATTGTAATTGACTCGATCAACAGGAGTTTCATTATCCTTCCAGGCTCAGCACCGATAGCCATTAGTACGCCAAACTCCCTTGTTCGCTCAAATACCGCCATAAGGAACGTGTTCAAAATGCTGAAAGCAACAACGATTACAAGAATTATGTACATAATAAAACCGGAAATGAGATCCATTTGTATACTCTGAAGTAATCCCGGCATAATCTCCATCCAATCGAAGACTTTTAATTCGTACTTTTCGTCAATCCCCGATATATCCTCTGCAAGAGCTGCTTTAACCATACTTACAGATTTTAATGACTTACAGACAACAACCACTCGATGTACTGCCCCGTCCATACTGTAAACTTCCTGAAACGTCTTTAATGGTATCTGAACTGTACTTCTATCGAATTCGTCTATTCCTGAGGTAAATATCCCCTTAACCGTAACCACGCTTGCTGCAACAGAGCCATCCTTTGCCTGGCCCAGGATTGTAATTTCATCTCCTATTCCCACTTTCAAATTTGCAGCAAGAAGGCTTCCCACAAGTGCTTCATATGCATTGCTACTAGACAGGTACTCACCTTTTCTTACCAGGCTTTTTATAGTCGAAACCTGTTTTTCTTTGTCCGGGTCTATGCCAGTAACCAGCACACCGTATGTTCTATCACTCGATGACAGCATGGAAAAGCCTTCTGCCCTGTAAGTATACGACTTAACATCGTCTATACCATTTAGTAAGTTTCCCATCCTGACTGGATCAGCAACTGCGTATCTCATTGCCATTTTTTCTTTGTAGCCCTTTGCCTGGATCTGCAAATGCCCCGCATGTATATTAACGGAAGAATTAATCATCGTGTCGTACACACCAAACTGGAAGGACAGCATAAACACAAGCGCAGTACTTGCAAAGCCTATAGCTGCTACAGTCAGAAGAGTTCTTCTGGGATTCCGCCAGATATTTCGCCACGCCATTGTTATATCAATTGGCATTTTTCTACCTCCTGGGATTTCTCAGGTTCGAAAGAGTGAAGTAATTGGAAGGCAGACTTTTCTTAAACTCCAGGCTCTTGTAGATAAGCATTGTATACTCATCTTCTTCATCTAATTTTTCCATCTTCCAGACCCTGGGGTATAGTTTTCCACCCAGAATTTCAATTTCAGACATTGAAAGTTTCTTTACACCTTCAAAATCCTCGTCAAAATAAGCCGGCTCAAGGATTATACCGTCTTCCCTGATCTTGAGCTTCTGCATCCCCCAGATAACTGGTGCTCCCGGCTTTGGCATTGATTTAATCAAGTATACTTTCTTGCCATCATGCACTTCTTCACCTTCAATCGTATGGATATAGTCGAGTTTCAGGCTGTCGGTCTTGGAAAGATCGTTATTGGAAAAGTCTGAACCCTGCCATGATTGAGACATCATCGAAGGGGGCAGCTTTATAACTCTGTTGACCTTTGGATTGAAGATCCACATGTCTTTGTGTTTTTTTAACGTGCCGTTCCCCTTATCCTTTGCCGGGGCAGTTATCACAAAAATAGATTCTTCCTCACCCTTTGTCCACACCTTAAGGGCCATGGTTCTTTCCCAGTCTGGCCTGTGAACCGTCATTTCCAGCTTTGAGATTGATGCATCACCCCGCATGTAGTTGAAGGCCCTTTCTACGATCTCCTGCCCCTCCACGGCAAAAGCAGGTAAAGTAAAAACCGACAACAAAAGTGCGACCGACACCAGCAGTATTGGTATACTGCCAGCCTTTATTGAAATTTCTTTTGCAAATCTAAAGTTTATGTTTTTTCTAAAGATTGAATTATGAGATAAGCAACAAACTTTCATCATACATCCTCCTTTTTCATGCCTTTTATCAGAGTTTTAATATAGCCAGCATTTGCAGCCACCGGATCAAATTCCTCGTCAAACCATCTTTGAAGTAAAAGCGCATCCAACGTTCCAACAAGTGATGCAGCTATAGCTGACACATCAAGCTCCTGCCGAAACTCTCCCTTTTCCATGCCTTCCCTGATGAACCCTTCTATGAGTCCCCGAAATTCCCTGTAACCGTTTTTAAAGATTTCCTTGAACTTATCCCTGACCTCAGACGTGGACGATGCCGCCCAGAACTCCATGGTCAGAGTATAAAGCTCCATGTGGTCTATCCAATACTTCATCATGGAATCACTTAGCTCCGTGAGTCTTTTCTCAATCGAGCCACTCAAGGCTGACAGGCTAAGGGTTGCTGACTGTGTGAAAAAGCCCATGTACCACTCAAAGACTTCAAAAAAAAGTTCTGTCTTACTGTCAAAATATTCGTAGACGGTACCCTTACCCACGCCCGCTTTTTTTGCTATCTCCGCAATTATAGCACCGTTGAAGCCCTTATCTGCAAAAACCGTTGCAGCCGCTTCTATTATCAATTTCTTTTTGTCTATTTTCGCCTGGTTCATACTCTGTTCCTGTTGTCTATATTTGAAATCCTGTGTGCAAATCCGAACCGCCGGTCAGCTTTAATCCATAACAAACAAAGGGCTTTTCCATTTCTCCACACCCAGAACCGACCGGTCAGTCATAATATAGGTAAAATTTCTCATATTGTCAAGTTTATTTCCTAACCCACTTAAAATTGACATTCTAAATGGTCTCTTTTGAGCATTACATAAACTTGACAGCCCCCCTCTGAAACAACATATTCTGAATCAATGCCGCCACAAACCAACCAGGGAGTTACACAAACCTTCTTTTTCCTTGACTTGATGCACACCACATTATATTCATTATATAATTTCGCATGTAAAGTAAGTCGATATACACTCTTTCAGAGGCTAAACAATTTTTTTTTATTACGTACTTTGCTCAAGCAATGTTAAAATTCAATTGTTTTTATTATAACATTACTTGATCATCTCATTAGGTAGTTTTTTCGGAGGAAAAAATGGCTGATAATACTTACAAAATCATTGAAATCATTGGCACAAGTGAACTTCATTGGGCTGATGCAGCTAGAAACGGCATTGAACAGGCCGGTAAATCATTGCACAATTTACGAACCGCTGAAGTCACCAAGCTTGATGTTACAATCAACGATGGGAAAGTTGACAAATACCGCGTTCGTATGAAAATGTCTTTTATGTTGGCAGAATAGCTCCCTAACAGCAGGGGGCTAAACGCCCCCCCTGCCTATTTTATCTTTACTGGAATCCCTGAAACTGCCCAAATAACCGAGTCAACCGATTCAGCAATTCTCTGATTTGCAAATCCTGCGGCATCTCTAAAAACCCTGGCCAGCCTGTTTTCGGGCACAATTCCAGCTCCAACTTCGTTGGTAACCAGTATTATTTCACCCTTCACCTGCTTGAGCACCTTAGCAAGGCTTATTGCCTGCTGCTCTAAAAAATTCAAGTCATCATTTTCCATCAGCAAATTAGTCAACCAGAGGGTTATGCAATCAACCAGAATAAGGGTTTCTGGTGTCGAATTCTCCCTTATCGCTTCTTCAAGCAGCAAGGGTTCTTCTATTGTTTGCCATTTGCCATCCCGTTCCTTCTGATGACGGCTGACGCGTTCCTCCATTTCATTGTCCAGGGGTCTGCACGTCGCTATAAAAATCTTTTTTTGAGGATTTAGCTCATCTGCTTTTTTCAGAGCAAAACCACTTTTGCCACTCCTGCACCCACCAGTAACCAGAATTTTCTCAGCCATATCTTTTTTCCATGCAATAATTACTTAGACACCTTGTTTGCGGAATCCAGCTTTCTCCTTATTATATCGTTATTGGAGTAATGCGTTCCCAGCACAAGATCAACCCTTGAGTTAGGTTGAGCAAAATCAACACTTTCGCCCTTTTCATTGACAATATCGAGTACAATTTCACTTTGCGGTAGACCAATCGGAGTCAGGACTTCAATACTTTCACCCTTAAAAATTTTATTCCTCACATTGATTGTAACTAAACAGTCAGCCTTTGTATCAACGACTCTGCCAAGAAAGAGATGTTCCAGTATCATCATATCGGTTTTATAATTCGGCTCTGTTTCTGAGGGTGCACCAAAATAAAATCCAGTACAGAAACCACGATTCTTCACATTCTGAAGCCCGTCAAGCCATTCATTTTTCACGACATAGTTTTCTGCATCATCGTAATATGAATCAATAGCCTCACGATAAGCTTTCACAGCTGTAGCCAGGTAGTTAATCCCCTTCATCCGCCCTTCTATCTTCAAGGAAACGATCCCCGCCTGTATCAATTCCGGCAGGTGCTCTATCATGCACAGATCCTTTGAATTAAAGAGATATGTCCCGCGACTGTCCTCCATTAAAGGGATATATTCATCAGGTCGCATTTCCTCAACCACGGAGTATTGCCACCTGCATGGATGAGCGCAGGCTCCCTGGTTGGCATCACGATTCGCCAAAAATGCACTCAAAAGGCATCGACCAGAATATGACATGCACATTGCCCCATGAATAAAGGTCTCAACCTCAATTGATGTTGCTTCACACATCTCCCTGATTTCAGCCAGGGACAACTCCCTGGCAGCATTTACCCTTGTTACACCCAGCTTTTCCCAAAACAGAATCGTGCCGTAATTTGTGGTATTTGCCTGTGTACTCAGGTGAAGTTCTATTTCAGGAACAATTTCCTGGGCCGCCATTATAACAGCAGGATCGGAAACTATCAGAGCATCGGGACCTACATCCTTTAATTCATGTAAATAATTTCTTAACTTGTCATGCTCGTTGTTTCTGGTGTAAACATTAAGGGCAACATACACTCTGGCATCCATAGAGTGAGCAAATTCAATACCCTTTGCCATTTCTTCGATTGAAAAATTTTTGGAAAAATTTCTGAGACTAAAGTCATTTCCGCCCAGGTAGACGGCATCTGCACCATAGTGGATGGCTATTTCCAGTTTTTCCGGGCTTCCTGCAGGAGCCAGTAATTCTACTTTTTTCATTTTTTTATTATTATTTGTCATGCCCTGTAATATTTTTCACTATTAACGGCAAGGAGTAATCAAGACGTTCTTCCCAGGGTTTTATAGAAACATTGAATTTCTTTTCATAACTTTCGCAGTCAAGAACAGAATATTTTGGCCTTGTCGCAGGTGTTGGGTATTCCTGGGTGGTCAGGGATTTTACTTCCAGAGATGAAAAATCAAAATACTTTTGACCCCTTGCAAATACAGCAGAAGCAAAGCCATGCCACGTAGTTACGCCTGCCCCTGTATAATGATATGTACCCCACGCCTTTACTCCTCTATTTACGATACCGTCCGCTGTTATAAGTATTGCTTCGGCAAGGTCTTCAGCGAGTGTAGGGGAGCCTTTCTGGTCACCAACAACACCGAGGGAATCACGCTCCCTTCCGAGGCGCAGCATGGTTTTAACAAAGTTGTTTCCTGAAATGCCATACAGCCACGCAGTCCTTACAATAATATGCTCTGGATTGTTCCTTCGGGCTTCATCTTCTCCCATTGCCTTTGATTTACCATAAACACTCAAAGGGTCAACCTTATCATCGGGCATATATGGGAAGTCGCTTTCACCATTAAAAACAAAATCCGTAGAAATATGAATAACCGGAATATTTTTCTCAAAGCACTTTTTCGCCAACAGGCCAGGAGCTTTTCCGTTCACTGCATATACAATGTCTTCCTCAGATTCTGCCTTATCCACCTGGGTGTATGCCGCAGCATTGATGAGCAGGGAAAATTCGTCTTGATAAAAAACCTCATTTATTGACTGTTCACTTGTAATATCAATTTCTGGCAAATCGTATGGAATCGCTTCAAGGGAATAGTTTTTTGCCTGCAAGACAAGCTCTCCACCCAACTGTCCTTTGGAACCTGTTACGAGTATTTTCATATCTTCCCTTTTGCTGATGCTGGTAAATCGCTTTCTGTCAATTTCGCAAGAACCTTCAGCCCCCTGTCTTTATCGGAAACCAGGGGATTTGTCATTGGCCAGTCAATACCAAGATCAGGGTCAGACCACAGGATACCCCCCTCATCATCCATATTGTACAAATCTGAACATTTATAGGAAAAGTATGCTGAATCACTAAGTACCACAAACCCGTGCGCAAAACCTTCCGGGACAAAAAATTGTTTTTTATTTTCACCGGAAAGTATCACAGACGTCCATTTTCCGTATGTGGATGAACCTTGCCTGAGATCAACTGCAACATCAAAGATCTCGCCGAGTATCACTTGAACCAGCTTTGCCTGTTGATGTGTTTTCTGAAAGTGCAGCCCCCTTAAAGTACCTTTACTGGAAAAAGATATATTATCCTGTACAAAAACTTGATCAATACCAAATTCCTCATACCGCCTGGAGTTATAAGTTTCCAGGAAAAAGCCGCGCTTGTCTCCGAAAACATCAGGCTCAATTATAACTGCACCTTCAATTTCTGTCTCAATTTTCTTCAAGTATTCTATCCTTCATATTTAAGTAAGTCGATGAGGTACGTACCGTAATCATTCTTCATCAGAGGTTTTGCGAGTTCTTCAACCTGGGCTGCACTAATATATCCCATGCGATATGCGATTTCTTCAACACAGGCCACCTTCAGGCCCTGTCTGCTTTCAATTGTTTCAATAAAATTTGAGGCCTGGATAAGTGTTTTATGTGTTCCAGTGTCAAGCCACGCTACTCCGCGCCCCAGTTTTTCAACATTCAAATTTCCCTCTTCAAGATAAATCCTGTTTACATCGGTTATTTCCAACTCGCCCCGCGGAGATGGCTTTAGTGATGATGCAATATCAACAACCCTGTTATCATAAAAATAAAGCCCGGTCACTGCATAATTCGATTCGGGAGATGTTGGTTTTTCAATAATATCAACTGGTTTACCATTACTATCAAAACTGACAACACCGTATCTTTCGGGATCTTTAACCCAATAGCCAAAAACCGTAGCCCCGGTCTCCCTGTTCCCAACATCTTGAAGACGGCCGGAAAGCCCCTGGCCGTAGAATATATTGTCCCCAAGTATCATGCTGACTTTATCCTTGCCAATAAAGTCTTTCCCGATAATGAAAGCCTGCGCCAGACCCTGGGGCTGAGGCTGCTGTGCATACTCAAAGGACACACCCCACTGGGAACCATCCCCAAGGAGTTTTTTAAAAAGGGGCAGGTCATGGGGCGTTGAAATGATCAACAATTCCCGAATTTTCGCCAACATCATTATTGCAAGCGGGTAATAGATCATGGGTTTGTCATAGACAGGCAAAAGCTGCTTGCTGACAACATGCGTAATCGGATAAAGCCTTGTGCCGGAACCACCAGCCAGTATTATACCTTTCATTTACAATCCTTGTGCTTTTATTTTTACCACAGATGAATTATCAATGCCCGTTATTACCAACGGGCAAAATGATCCTCGGTCCACCCTGGCACGGAATTCAGCTCGATTTTTTCATTGTTTTCATCAGTAATAATTCCGCTAAAAGTACCCATTACCTGCGTAAACCTTGAAACCACCGCCATTGCATTCACGTTTTCTTCCCTATGATTTTCCGCTGTGAATTCAATATCAACTTTTTTGTCATAGGATCTTATAATCCACTTTTTGTAAAAATCTTCCTCATCAAAAATAAAATCTACAGTGTCCACCTTAGTCATCCTGCCATCAACCCAAAAGGCATTTTCCGTAAAACTTGTCTCGTTAATCCCGCATGACAAGTTAAGCCCAAAAGATCTGCCATCGGGGAGCGATGCTGCCGAGGCAGCCCAGTTCCAGCAGGTCTCGCGCCTCATGTACCCACAAGTCCAGTCTATAAGCCCCATATGCGAAGGAGAAGAGATATCAATCGCCTTGCCATTGATCTCCACTTCACCTGAGATATTAATAGGCGATGTTTTCTGGGTATATATCCACCCTCTATATCCTGAGCGGGTACAAAGCCTTAACGGAGCTGTGTCGGCTAAATCAAGCTTAACATCCAGGGAAACCAGATCACCCTTAGCCTTTATAATATCGCCCTTCATGGCAACACTTACCCCGCCCGCATTAATCTGAGCATCAAGGTTATCTGGATAGGGCTTGATGTAAACGTTTGATGTTGAAGGATACAGGCTCTTGCTTTCGTACATTTTATTATTTTTTCTGTCAAACACATAAAAAAAACCGTTTGCAAGGTATTTAAGGTCAACCACCGCTGTACCGAGCATAATATCCGGCCCCATAACTCCAAAAAAAACAAATTGATTGGGCAATATCTTTTTTAATATGTTATTGACTGATGCGCCCATGGCGGACTTGAGGGAGTAGTCCCGATAATTAATTTCATCAACAGGCTCACTGTAAATCCCAAAGTCTATTTTACCGTTATCTTTGACTAATTTTGTCATAACAACCTCCGGCATATTTGCCATAATTTAAGCCTGCATTAAGCAAAACCATAAAAGCCATATTGCTAAAATATTGCTTTCAAAAAATGATTCCCCGTATTAATTATCTTCATTCAAAAAAATCTGCAATCAATTTGCATTAAAATAACGCAGCAGAGGTTTTTTTCTTCCAGTCTGGATCTTATATTTCTCGTCTGGATAACCGACAGCGATTACAGCATAAACAGTCTCTTCCTTTGGTATTCCAAGGAACGTTTTTATTTTGGGATCGCTTTTTACAGCCTCCACGATAAAACCGATCAGACATGTCCCCAGCCCCATTGAATGAGCTGCCAGGATAATATTCTGAGTCGCCAGCAGTGCATCCTCGCTTGGGCATGTTGCTCCTGGCCTCATGCCGACAATTATCGCTGCCTGTGCTCCATGTGTAAGGAAATCCTCGCCAGTTTTGTCATAAGCATCAATTTTTGTTTCCACTGCTTCCAGATATTGATCATAATAGTCCTGAAGTTCATTTTTGCCCAAAAGGGAATAAGCTTTTCGTACCGGGTAAAGCCGGGCAATATAATTAAGACGTTTAAAGAATTTGCCAACACGCTCAACAAGCTCAATCATATCCTTACGCTCTGGCAGGATAGTGAAAGTCCAGAGCTGACAGTTAGTACCAGATGGAGCAGTTGTCCCAATTCTAACAAGGTCTTCGAGAACATCTTTTTCAACTGGTTTGTCAGTATAGTTTCTACAGGAACGCCTTGATGACATAAGCTTTACAAGCTGGGCCGTATCCCCTTTTCCATAGGGAAGCCACTTCCTGTCAGGCGTGAAGGTCTTGTAGTCAAGAGCATCATTTTCAAGGGACATAACTTTAACAGCATCCGACGGGCAGATAGCAGCGCAATGCCCGCAGTTTAATGACTCGCTCCCTGTTACATAAGCTTTTTTGTCCTTTATTGTAATCGTTTCAAAGAAGCATACTTTCGCGCAAAGCCCACATCCTATACATTTTTCCTGATCAATTGTAACTGTGACAATATTATCCATCCTGTCTCCTTATGAACCAAAATTTTTAAAAAAGCTATGATTGTGCATTAACAGGCTTGTTCTGTTATGAAATAAACAAAAACTTTTATTTTTTATTTATAGTAAAAATTGATCCTTTTTTCAACCCTAATAGCAACCTCATTACAACGACAATAATATTTAATACAAAAAAGCATAAACCTATTTTTTTATTGCAAATGCAAACACATATTAAAATATCACATAACTATATTGTTATTTGAGTTATCAACAAAAATAGTTTAGTCGGCAATCTGATTCACGTCAACATTTTACACGACTCTACAGTTTTTGAATTTTATTCACAGCCGTTTTTTACATAGCGACCAATCCCCATGATTTAAAGTGGATGATCGCCAGTATGGATATATGGAGGGCCTACTGATTGTCTCAATGGGTTTTTAATTCAAAAATAACATAATATTTGTTTTTGCAAATTAAAATTCTGGCTGGCGAGGGTCAACTAAAATTT
>JAOZSB010000405.1 GCA_029939895.1 Desulfobacterales bacterium | reverse complement strand
TTTAATTGTTTAATTAATTTTTACAGCATGGAGAACACATGGACTCAACAACATTGAAAATTTCTATGGCAGCTTTTTTTCATGATATTGGAAAATTTGGAGGAAAACAGGAGCTTGAATTATCATCAGAGGATATAGATTCCTATGATGAACAGTTATATTTAAAAATGTTCAAGGGAAAATATTCTCATCATCACGCATTATATACTGCTGAATTTATCAAGAAATATAGCCAATGGCTACCTCGGGAGTTAAACTCTCCGAATTGGGGAGGTGGAGATATCTTTGTAAATCTTGCGGCAATGCATCATAAGCCTGAAACTCCCATGCAATGGGTTATTACTGTGGCAGATTGGTTAAGTAGTGATTTGGATCGTGATAATTTTGAGAAAGACTATAATTGTGGCGTTCGTATTAAAGATTATAAAAAAAGTAGGCTCTTGCCAATTTTAGAACAATTAAATTTTGATGAGGATAATGTTTCTGACTCGGCTACTGATTACAAATATCGATACCATCTGAAACGAGTAGCAGCAGAGACTATTATGCCAGGGCTTAGAGAAGAAGTTGAGCCAAAAAGTAATAAAGAAGCTATTGCTGAATACAAAAAACTATTTAAAAGTTTTACAGAAAGCTTAAAAACAATTTCTCACAGAGACAATCTTGAATTATGGTATGAACATTTCGACAGCCTCATGTTACTTTATACTTCACATATTCCAGCCGCAAGAGTTGGAAATGTCATACAAGATGTTTCTCTTTATGACCATTGTCGCACTACGTCAGCATTGGCGACTGCCCTATACCTATACCACGCTCAGACAAATACATTAACAGAGCAAGAGATTAAAGATTATAATACTGAAAAATTTTTACTAATTAATGGTGATTTCCGAGGGATTCAAAATTTCATCTTTAGTAGTTCAAGTAATATACAAAAATTTAGATCAAAAATATTAAGGGGCAGATCATTTACTGTTTCATTACTTTCTGAGCTCGCAGGAGATATGCTTTGCAGAGAGATAGGATTGCCTACAACCTCTGTTATACTCAATGCTGCTGGCAAATTTACAATTATAGCACCAAATACAAAGAAGACAAAAACAACAATAAAAGAAGTAAAAAAGAAAATCAATGATTGGCTTGTAAAAATATCCTTTGGAGAAACAGTAATAAATATCGCTGTACTGGAGGCTTCTTGCAATGATTTTACAAAAAACTTTATTAACTTGTGGGATCGCTTCAATGATAGAATGGAGGAAGAAAAGTATTCGGGTTTTGATATTGGATCATATTCAGGAGTAGTTGAAGGCTATCTTGATAGTTTCAACAATAAATTTGGCATATGTTCTTTATGTGGAAAACGCCCTGCAAATACGAAACAGGAAGAGCAAGATATATGCAGTATATGTAATGATCATATTTTTCTTGGCACTAATATTGTGAAGAAGACAAGGCTTTCAGTAGTTTTTGCTGATACTGCTCCTCAAATAGAAAAATGTTTAAAAGAACCAATATTTGGTAGTTATCAGATTGTTTTTTCAGAAAAATTAAAAGACGATAATATACTTAAATGCTGGGACATAGGAGATGCTAATGATAACAATAACTTTGTTACTGTTAAATCTATTGGAGGCTATGTACCAGTTTATACAGATAAAGATACAGAAGACGATAGAATTATTTCATCACATAAAAGCGATAAGCAAAAACTTGAGAATATTGAACATATTAAAATTGGAAAGCTAAAAACACTAAATCATATAGCGTGTATGGCAAAAGAGCCTGACCCACAAAGAACTGATAAGTACTGTGGAATAGAAGCTCTTGGTGTTTTAAAGGCGGATGTAGATGAGCTTGGGAAGCTTATGGCGTGCGGTTTAAAAGAGACGCGGTTCACACTTTCACGCATAGCAACACTAAGCAGGCAAATGAATAACTATTTTACAGTATCTCTTCCGTGGTTTCTTGAAGGCGATGCTGATAATAAAGGGTTTAGTAATATTTACACAGTTTTTGCCGGTGGAGATGATTTATTTCTGATTGGGCCATGGAACAGCATTATTGAACTTTCTAAAAAAATCCAAACAACATTTGCTGAATATGTATGCCAGAATAAGAATATAACTATTTCAGCAGGGGTCTCACTTCATAAACCGCTAACAACAATAGATATGATGGCAGGGTCATCTGAGGATTTATTAGAACAGGCGAAATCGGGTGGACGAGACAGCTTGGCATTATTTTCAGAAACAGCAAAATGGGCTGAAATTGATGAATTATTAGAGGTAGAAAAGTCTTTTAAACAATGGCTCGATAAAGAACATATAAGCAAAGTGATGTTTTATAAGTTAAATGAATTTATCAATATGGTTGAAAAAGAAAAACAGATAACTTCAAAGGGTGAGATGAATATTAGCGATATGGAATGTACAAAATGGCGAGCTTTTCTGGCTTATACCATGGAAAGAAATGTTAAAGAAAATAAGGAAGAGATTCATTTAAAACTGCTTAATTGGCTTGATATTTATAATTCTAAATTAAAAATTCCACTTTGGAAAATCTTATATAACCGCAGACAGGAGGGATAAAAGGATGGAAAAGATTGAGTTTTGGAAAGACAAGGAAAAAGGAATAATTGATCCAAAGTTATTTTCTGACAAAGCTGAAGATTTAGCAAAAACCATAGCTAACGATTGTAAATTGAGGGATAATAAAAATAAAAATAAAATATCTCAAATTAGAAAATTCTATGATGAAGTTGTTCGCCTGAACATGGAAGCAAAAAGTGAAAGTGCAGATTGGGATAAGATTTTACCTATAGTAAATATGATAACAGCGAAAACTGCTTATGCTATGGGTCGCAAGTTAATAACAGAAAATTTCTTAGTTTTTATACGGACATCAATTAAGCAAATCCAAGAGCCTGAAGACCTTAGTGTGTTTGCAAACCTTTTTGAAGCTTTTTACGGATTTTATAAATTTCATAGTCCAGAAAATAAATAAGCTAAGCCTTGTTTGCAACGTTTTAATTTTTTTATAGGAGAAGAAAATGAAACTTATCAATATACATGAAATAAAAGGTGTCATTACCTTAAAGACAGGACTTCATATAGGTGCTGGTGATACCGAGATGAGAATTGGTGGTACTGATAATCCGGTTGTTAAGCATCCTTATACAAATGAGCCTTATATTCCGGGATCATCACTTAAAGGAAAAATCAGATCACTTTTAGAAATGAGAAGCGGATTAATGGTTAACACAAAGGGGAAACCTCTTGGATATAGCATTTTAAAAAAAGAGCTTAATGATAATGAACGTATAGATTGCGAAAATATACTAAAACTGTTTGGTGCAAGCGGAGCTGATGACGATGATAACAACATTGGTCCCTGCAGAGCTTCATTTGCAGATTGTCCTATTGATGAAGACTGGAAAAAGACTGCCTTAAGCAATCATATGGCTTTTACCGAAGTAAAATCGGAAAACAGTATTGATCGAATTACGGGCACAGCTAAAAATCCTCGCTTTACAGAAAGAGTTCCCTCCGGGGTAAAGTTTGCTTTTAACATTACAATAAAAAAGTTATCTGAGAATGAAGACCTTGAAGGCTTTCTACTTCAAGGGATAAAGCTTTTAGAAATGGATGCCTTGGGTGGTAGTGGAAGCAGGGGTTATGGACAAATAAGTTTTGAGTTTGCTGATAATGATGTCCAAAAAAAATTCGATGAAATAGAACCTTTTTAGGAGGAGAAATTTTGAAATTTTTTGAAATAACAATTAAACCTCTGAGCGGATTTGGAACATCATTAAAAGGCGATACAATTTTCGGACATTTCTGCTGGCAGGCAAATCAATATCCATCTTTACTTGAAGGTGGGCTAGAAAACAGATCAGGTTGTATCAGGAAAAACCCTTTGCAATTTTTTCTTCGGCTTTCCCAATAATAAATGTTGGTCAAAAACAACACTATGTATTAAAGCGACCCCATATGCCGTTATCCAGACTTTTTCCTCCGGCTTCAAGTAGGATTAAAACGCT
>JAOZSB010000404.1 GCA_029939895.1 Desulfobacterales bacterium | reverse complement strand
ATTCAATACCAATAATCTGGCCCGCTGCTTTAAAGCTTGGAAAATTTGTATTGAAATCGTCTTTCCCATCGGGGGACAAAAAGTCAGCAAAATTCCTTCCAATAACTTCTTCTTTTCTATAGCCAAGCACATTCAGCCAGGTTTCATTTACTTCAACAAAGTTACCCCTGTCATCTATGGCTTGATAGCTTAGTGGGGAGTTGTCAAATAACTCCTTGAATCGCTGTTCGCTCTCTACAAGCAATCTTTCTGAAGCCTTGCGTTCTGTAATATCACGCAGAAATACAAAAAAGACTCCTCCGCTTCTTTTAGTATAAGTTGCGCTGACCTCTACATCAATAATAACGCCATCTTTTTTCCGATGTTGCGTCTCAAACTTGTCGCTCCCTTGCTTAACAATTATCTTTATGCGCTGCTCAATTTGATTATCTGACATCAATGCTTCAATATCTAAAATTGACATGCTCAAAAGTTCTTTCCGGCTGTAACCAATCATATTGCAGTAGGCATCATTTACGTTGAGCAGCATTCCGTTTGTGTCCACAATCCAAAAACCATCGATTGAGCTTTCTATCGTCTGCCTGTAGCGCTCTTCGGCCAGTTTTTGTTCAGTCTCATTTCGGGAAACCACAACAGCACCATTAATGCCTGGAGTATCAGGTAAATACATCATTGTGTTATGCTGATAGGCCCATGTTTCAGGGTCTTCTGGAGTGCCTGTGGCACGGTGCTCAGAAATAAATATTTTGCCTGGATTAGCAATTGCCTCATCCCAAAGTTCTCGAACTTTTTTAATATCCTCAGGATGAACGAACTCATCAAAAGGTCTGCCGATTGAGTCTTCAGGCTCAATGCCGTATTGACGAGCAGCAGAACTGTTCCAGACATTTATGCCATCTTTGTCGAGTATTAATATCAGGTCAGAAATATTCTCAATAAGTGCCCTGTGTTTTTCCTCTGATTCTCTGAGGAGTGTTTCAGCAACCTTGCGGTCTGTTATTTCGTAATGCTGAAATACAACGCATTCCAAACTACCATCTTGATCCAGCACTGGATAGCCAAAGGCTTTAAGGAATCTTTTTCCAGACTTTGATGAGGCTATTTTTGTTGCATCTGAAATTCCACTGATATCAAACTCAATCTCCCAGCTTGCCGAGACCTTTTCATCAAATATTCTTTTTACTATGGAGGTTAATTCAGCATCAAAGATTGCTTGACCTTCAATTGCATTATAATCAGAGTTGATTACATCTTCTTCCTGGACACCAAAGAGTTCGCAGAATTCCTGATTAACTTCGCTGATTGTTCCATCTGGACTGAACATGGACAGGCTTGTCATTGATTGTTCAAACATTTGTGAAAATCGAAAATCGCTCTTTTGTAATGCTTCCTCGGCCTTTCTTCGTTCAAGGATTTCTGTCCGCAGTTTAACTACATATTTGAACGCACTCAAAACAATGAAAACAGCAAATATGCCTGTAAGAGTTTTAAACCAGTTCGTCTGCCACCACGGAGTAATAACAACAATTTTAATCGAAGCACCTTCCTGGTTCCATATGCCATCATTGTTTGAAGCTTTAACGTGAAAGGTGTACCTGCCTGGAGATAAATTAGTGTAAGTGGCTAATCGATTATTACTGTCTTTATAAGTATACTCTTTATCAAAGCCCTCCATTATATAGCTGTACTGATTCTTGCTGGAATTTCTGTAGTTCAGTGCTGCAAATTCGATACTGAATACATTTTGACTTTCTTTAAGTGAAATTTGTTTTGTTCTGCTGATGTGTTTTGTTAACAGCGAATTTTCCCCTGCTTTTAAAGGCTTGTTAAAAAGCTGAAAATCAGTAAAAACGACCTTGGGAACATGCTGGTTATCCTTTAGCGCACTGGGGGCAAAGACGTTGAATCCGTTCAGCCCGCCGAAAAACAGCTCTCCGTTTTTATTCTGGTGCGCTGAATGTATAAGGAAACTATTGCCCTGTAACCCGTCACGCTGGTCATAGTTTCGAAATGTTTTTTTCCAGTAATTGAATTTTGAAAGCCCCTTATCCGTACTGACCCAGAGGTTTCCCCGTTTATCTTCTATTATCGCAGCAACATAATTACCCGCTAAACCGTTCTTCTCAGAGAAACGTTCAAAGGAGTTTGTGTTTTCCTTATACCTGCTCAAGCCGTTGCTTGTTCCTATCCAGATGTTGTTGTGACTGTCTTCAAATATCGTTTGAATCATATTGCTGCTCAGGCCATCCAGGGTATTATTGTGCCTGAAGTTGGTAAACTTTTCAGACTCAGGGTCAAACCTGCTCAGCCCTGCCTCGGTGCCTGTCCATACAAAGCCCCTGGAATCGACAAAGACTGCCGTGGACCAGTAGGAAACGATTCCATCAGTATTGGCTGCATCATAGGAGTAGTGAGTAAAAGTTTCCCCGGCAATATCAAACTTGTCCAGTCCCGATAGATAAGAGGCAATCCAGAGTACATCCCTTTTTTCATCAACCACCAAATCATATATAGGGCCATTGGATAATGAACCAGGGCTGTCTGGAGAGTGTTTATAGCGAACAAATGTATTTTTTTCAGGATTATATTTATTAAGTCCCGCCTCATACGTGCCTATCCACAGGTCACCACGCTTGTCCTGGTCAATTGCCCAGATGCCATTGCCGCTGATGCTGTCAGGGTTATTACCATCGTGCTGGTAATGTACAAAGTTGTTGTTTGATGTATTTAATCGGTCAAGGCCTCCATCGGTTCCAACCCAGACAGTGTTTTTTCTTTGTTTATCACAATAAATGCTGCGCACTTTGATGTCTCTGAAATCATTTTGACTTTTTGTGTCACCACGATAATGTGTGAACTGGTTTTCTTCGGGATCAAGTTTATTGATGCCATCATAGGTAGCGATCCACAGGGCACCGGCAGTGTCTTCATAAACACTCATTATGATGTCATTGCTCAGGCTGTCAATATTTTTTGGGTCGTGTCGATAATGCTTAAATGTTTTCTGTTTTGTATCAAAACGGTTTAATCCACCTCCAAAAGTTCCCAGCCATAAAATTCCTGCACGATCTTCATGGATAAAGGTCACAGTATTTGAACTTATACTCAGAGGGTTATTGCTATCATGCTGAAAGCTGGTGAAAATTTCAGTTTTTGGATCGAACCTGTTAAGCCCATTTTCCGAGGCTATCCAGATGCGCCTGCTGCTGTCGATATAAACTCCCCATAGATTGTCATTGCTGAGGCTTTTGGGATTACCCTGGTCATGCCTGAAATGGGTGAACAGCTTAGTTTCTGGGTCAAACCTGTTCAACCCTCCCCCATAGGTTGATATCCAGAATATACCTTCACCATCCTCGCGGATTCTTGATACAGTATTGTTGCTCAAGCTGTTCGGATTATCAGGATCATGCTTAAAATGAGTAAATTTATCTGTTTTGGGATCAAGCCTGCTGATTCCACCATCAGTTGCAGCCCAGACGAAACCTTTGCTGTCCACAAAAAGCGACCAGACATTATTGCTGGCTATGCTGTTGGGATTATTTTTTTGGTGAAAATAATTTGTAAATTTATCGGATACAGTATCATACCTGCTGATACCGTCCCCCCAGGTTGCAATCCATAAAGCACCTGCATTATCTTCGTGGATCCAATGCGTGAAATTACCAGTCAAACTATTTGAATCATCCACCACAAAGTAAGGAAGAACACTCATCCCGTCATACTTGTTCAAACCATGTTTTGTGCCGAACCACATAAAGCCCTGGCTATCCTGCATAACGAACAGCGTTTCATGGTGCGACAGCCCATCTTCAAGAGTTAAGTGTGAAAATCTGGAGTTAAAAGTGCTTTGACTATTATCTGATTGAGCCAATGCTGGCAAAAGGGGCAGCAGGAAGGATAGCAGAAATATGCGGAAAGCTATTTTCATATATCATAGTTCCATAATTTTTTTTAAAAAAGGGCAGGTTCTTTTCCAGAAGCTGGGCTAAACCTGCCAAGCTCAAATGTCACTGCAATTTTGTCAATTTTTTTTAATATTAAATAATATA
>JAOZSB010000004.1:32897-42096 GCA_029939895.1 Desulfobacterales bacterium | reverse complement strand
AAAATCAATTCTTAAAACCGACCATTTACACACTTTATTTTACAGACCCTTTCATCAACAGCTTATCCTGAAAAAGCCTCCTCTAGTACATATTTTTTCATACTAAAACACTATCCGGGCTATTGACAATCCACGTATTTTCATATACTAATGTTTATATACAAAACTGGATTTCTGGTTAGCGCATTATTTTTTATTAATACTGCGAATGATAGTTATAATACTATTCAAAAACAACTGTTACCATAGTCATTGAATTCAAAACAATAAAACATTTTTGAGACAGGATTTTTCTCATGATTATAGGATTAGACGTAGGCGGTACAAACACCGATGTAGTCCTTTTGGACGAAAACGGACTGGTAAAACAGATAAAGGTTGCAACAGAGCCGTCAGCCCTTTTCAACTCTGTGCTTACCGGCATTGAATCAGTTACACGCGATATTGACCCTTCCAGGATAAAGCGCGCTGTACTAAGCACCACCCTTACCACCAATGCAATTGTGCAGCGGGACCTGCCGCCTGCCGGCATGATAGTCTCGGCAGGGCCTGGCCTTAACCCGGCATTTTTCCGTACTGGAGAGCATTATTACACCGTATCTGGTTCAATTGACCACAGGGGCCGTGAGATTGAACCAATAGAGATTGACGAAATAAAAAGAATCGCAGAAAAGCTTGAGGCCGAAGGCGTGAAGCACCTGGGCATTGTAGGAAAGTTTTCCACAAGAAACCCAGAGCATGAGCTTGAAATAAAAAAAGCTCTGGAAGGTCCCTTTGAAAAAATATTCCTGGGGCATGAAATTTCTGGAAACCTGAATTTCCCCCGAAGGATTGCAACCACTTTCCTTAATGCTTCTGTTTACCCTCTCCACAAAGATTTTTTTGAGGCTGTTAAATTCTCCCTCGAAAAAAAGGGACTCAACGTACCCATACATATTTTAAAGGCTGATGGCGGCACTATGAGCTTTGCCTCATCCCTTGATTTTCCAGGTCAGTCCATACTTTCCGGGCCAGCAGCAAGCGTAATGGGTGCTATCAGCTCAGCCAGCGAAGACCAGGAAACCATAATCCTTGATATTGGTGGAACCACAACCGACATTGGACTCATGATTGGAAACGCACCTATCCTCATCCCCCTGGGAATTGAACTTAACGGCTACAAGACACTCATAAGGTCTTTGGACACAAGATCAATAGGCATTGGCGGTGACAGCACGGTAAAGGTTATTGGCGGAGAAATCAAGATTGGCCCTGACCGTATGGGCCCTGCAATGGCATACGGTGGACGAGCACCAACACCCACCGACGCACTCACAGTCATGGGGCTGATTGAGGATGGAGATGTAGCAAACTCAATCAAGGGAATTGAAGCAATTGCTTCACAAATTGGCCTGTCAATTGAAAAAACTGCTACCATGATTTTTAATAAAGCATCCAATGAAATACTGCTTGCCATTGAAAAAATGATAAAAGAAATTAACAGCAAGCCTGTATACACAGTGCATGAGATGAAAGAGGGTTACAAGGTCAACCCTAAAAAAGCATTGATCCTGGGCGGCCCTGCCCCGTATTTTGCCAAGAGGCTTGAGGAACTTTCAGATTATTCTGTGTCTGTGGTTCCGCAGTGGGACGTAGCAAATGCAATAGGTGCTGCAATCGCCCGAACAACATGCGAGGTCACACTGCTTGCAGATACTGAAAGAGAAATAATTTCAGCACCAGAAGAAAACTGGTCAGAAAACATATCCGGCAAAATGGATAAAAAAGCCGCAATAAAAAAAGCAATTGAAATCCTGGAAAAAAAGGCCATGAAACTTGGCGCAGACATGGATGATCTTGATACAGAAGTGGTTGAGAGCCTTGAATTTAATATGGTTAGGGGTTTTTACACAACAGGAAAAAATATCCGTATTAAAGTACAGGTAAAGCCTGGCATTATAAAAGCAGCACAAAAAAAATAAGAAAGTACAACATTTAAATAAAAAATTTTTTTAAAAGAATATAATTCGGAGTTTTTTTGCTTATTTCATAACCAGACCCTGGGTATAAACTAAGCATTAGCTTCGATGTTACTATTAAGATTTTTGGGAGTTTATAAATGCAGAAAATAAAGCATCGAACCGGCCTGGTCTTCTTCCCGGCCTTTGACTGGGCAATCAGCGCAACACATCCAGAGCGCGAAGAACGACTGTTATACACTCAGGATCAGGTGTTTGAGGAAGGCATACTCGATATTGACGGTATTGTTGAACTCAAGCCTGACCTGGCAGATCCCAAAGACGTGCAAAGGGTTCACTTTTGTGTACCTGATCCATATAAGGTGATGACCGAATCCCACTTCATAAGTGCTGGCGGTGCCATAAAGATTGCTACAGCCCTGATGGAAAAGGAAATTGAAAAGGGATTTGCTCTTGTACGCCCCCCTGGTCACCATGCAATGAAGGTTGTTCACGGAGCAAGAGGTTTTTGCAATGTCAACAACGAAGCAATCATGATTGAATATCTACGTTCTGTCTACAATGTTAAAAAAATTGCAGTGGTAGACACAGACTGCCATCACGGCGATGGAACACAGGATGTTTACTGGCACGATCCCGATGTGCTTTTTATATCAATACACCAGGACGGCAGGACACTCTACCCTGGTTCTGGATTTTTAAACGAACTGGGAGGGCCAAACGCAGTCGGCACAACCATAAACATCCCCCTGCCGCCAAATACTTCTGAAGAGGGTTTTCTCTATACAATGGAAAACGCAGTCATGCCTATACTTGATGACTTTAAACCTGATCTTGTGATTAACTCTGCGGGCCAGGACAATCATTACTCTGACCCGATCACGAATATGAATTTTTCCGCCAGGGGATATGCAGACCTGACAAAAATGCTCCAGGCTGACATTGCTGTTCTTGAGGGAGGATATTCCATTGAAGGCGCACTTCCCTATATGAACGTGGGTATAATCCTGGCAATGGCTGGAATAGACTACTCCGGCGTAAAAGAACCAGACTATAATTTTGACCGGATCCGGCAGTCTGCCGATGTGACCAGTTACATTGAAAACGTGTGTGACAAGATAATGCAGGTCTGGGACGGCAGGGAATCAATGCGGGATCAGATGCGGGGATCTGACACTTTTTTTCAACGTTCGAGAAATATCTTCTACGACACAGACTCCATATCTGAAACCAGGCATGAGAAAGTACGACTTTGCGATGACTGTCCAGGTGCTTATTCCCTTGATTCATCATCGGACAGGGGGCTGCATGTGTTAGGCGTGCATATCCCCATTACCGCCTGTTCCCACTGCAAGGAACTTGGTTACGAGTGGTATGAAAACGCTGGCAAAAAGGATTTTGATATGGCAATGCTCCAGGACAGGCCGGAAGATAATTACCCTGTACAGAGCTTTAAGAAAAAACAACGTCGCTTTTTTTAAAACAGACATATTAAAAGTAAAATATGAAAATCCAAAAAACAATTTCCAGTAAAATTGTCTTCATTTTATTGAGTTGCAGTCTGATAATAATGCTCTCTGCGCTTGTAAATATATATTTTACTGAACATACCAGAGCCGATGACCGCCTCAGGGAAACCGCAGAGCAGACCATTGAACGAACTTCTCACAGCCTTATCTATCCGTTGTGGTATGTAATTGATGCAGAAATGAACCAGACCGTCGGCCTGGAAATGGCTTCCAGAAATCTTCTCGGCATCATTGTATATGACAACAAAAAATCATTCTATATGGGAAAAGTAAAGGACTCACAATGGAACATAGTCGAACTCCACCCCAGCGATGTTCCCAGTAAATTGCTTGACAGTGCATATTTCAAGCTCTCCAGAAAGATAGCCAAGGATAAAGAAGTCATCGGCTATGTTGATATTTACTTCACTGAATTCCATGTGAAAAAAAATCTCGAAGCTTTTGTTAAAAAAATAATGTTTCTGACGGTCATTCTTTCGATAATTCAAATTCTTGTAATCTTATTCAGCCTTCGTTCCATAATAATACATCCCTTAAAAAAACTTGAAAAAGGTGCAGAAAAAATCGGCAGCGGGAAACTTGACACCCGGATAGAAATAAATTCTGAAGATGAATTCGGGAAACTTGCTGAAGTTTTCAACGTGATGGCTGGTAAATTTAACGACACACTTTCAACCATGCAAAAAAGCGAGGAGCATTTCAGAACCCTGATTGAAAATGCTTCTGACCTTATAACCATATTTGATGTAGATGGACAAATCACCTACCAAAGCCCGTCAATAAAGCGGATTCTCGGTTATCAACCAGATGAAATCATTGGCATTGATCTGATGAAAATTATTCACAGGGATGACCATGAAACTGGCAAAAACTTTATGATGGACGTTGGCTCAAAGCCTGACAAAGTAAAATCTTTTGAATTCAGGCTATTACATAAAGACGGTTCCTGGCGAACACTTGAAGGAATCACCAGCAGACTGACTAAAAGCTCCCTTATCAAGGGTGTAGTCGTTAACAGTCGTGATATTACTTCAAGGAAGATTGCCGAGCTTGAGCTTAGAAATGCAATGGAAACAGCAGAAGCTGCAAACAGGGCAAAAAGTGATTTCCTAGCCAACATGAGCCACGAAATAAGAACTCCCATGAACGCAATCATTGGCATGGCTGATCTGTTGTGGGAAACCACTCTTACCAGCGAGCAGCAAAAATATGTGAGTGTATTCAGATCCGCCGGCGAAACACTTCTATTTGTAATAAACGACATTCTCGATATATCCAAAGTCGAGGCAGGCCACCTTATCCTTGAAGAAAAACCATTTAACCTAAGCGAACTAATGGAAAATGTTTTAGGGGTAATGGCATTACAGGCTCACGAAAAGGGTCTTGAACTTACAGCTAAAATCAAGCCAGACACTCCAATGTTTCTTATCGGCGACCCTCAACGACTGAGACAGGTTCTAGTCAACTTGATAGGCAATTCCATTAAGTTCACAAATACAGGAGAAATCCGGCTCAATATCCAGCGCATGCTCGATGCCCCGACAGACAGCGGCCAGTGTATTCTCGAACTTATAGTCAAGGATACGGGAATTGGAATTTCAAAGGAAAAATATGATATAATTTTTGAAAGCTTCAGCCAGGCAGACACCTCTATCAGCAGAAAATTCGGCGGTACTGGCCTTGGACTCACTATCTCAAAAGAGCTTATTGAGCTTATGGGTGGAACAATTACCGTTGAAAGCAGTCCTGAAGTTGGCACGTCATTTATTTTCACAGCAAAATTCGACATTACCACTGCAAAAGATTTTTTAGATGCTGATAATCCAATCAATAATTCAGCTTCAAACGATTTTTCCTATATACCTGAAAACATCAAAAACATCAAAACCCTGATAGCTGACGACAATGAGCAAAACCGTCTGGCCCTCAGAGAACTGCTTGTAAGCTGGGGCGTGGCTGCGGATGAAGTAAGCAGCAGCCAACATGCAGTTAACGCCGTGAATAGTGCAAAAGAAAAGGGCGAGCCATACAAACTCATGTTTATAGACTCCAGCATTCTGGGCGAAGATGATTCCGAAATAGCAGACAGGCTCACCAACGATCTTCCAGGCATGACCATACTGATGATAACAGCGGAAAACAAAACCGACCATTCAAATAAAGCACTCAAGCATGGCATTGGTAATTATCTGACCTGGCCCATACAAAAATCAGAACTTTTCAAGGCTATTGCATCCGCTATTGCAAAAAAAGCAGGCATTTCAAAGGGAGCAGACAGCCCCATCGGCCTGCCCCTGCACGAAGGAGAAGAACCTGACCGGTTCCTCAATATTCTGTTAGTCGATGATACAGAAGACAACCGCCTGCTTATTCAGGCATATCTGTCCAAGACCGGGCATAATATAGACGTAGCAGAAAACGGTCAGGTAGCATTTGATAAATTCATATTAAAGCCATACGATATAATTTTGATGGACGTACAGATGCCGGTATTGGACGGTTATGCAGCGACACGTAAAATACGTACATGGGAAGCCGGGCACACCAATGAGCCCACATGGATTGTTGCCCTTACAGCCCATGCCCTGAAAGGCGATAAAGAAAAAAGCCTTGAGGCTGGCTGCAACTCACACATTACCAAACCGATTAAAAAGAAAAAGCTGATAGCACTGCTTGAAGAATTTATGACAAATAGAGAATTGTAGATTGATAGAAAATTTTTTGCTTATTTTACAAAACTATTTTTTTTGCTTATTTTATAAATTATTAAAGATAAATATAAAGTTAAAAATAAAATAATAATTTTTATTTTGAGTTTAAGTTGACTGAAAGGTTAGAAGAATATGCAACCTGATTCCAACGCAAATAACCAAAAAATACAGAAAAATCCCAAGGATTTTTCCATTGCCAAGAATCTTACAGTAAGCCTGATTGTAATGGTTGCCATTGTTTCAATACTGGCAGTGACAGCAACCTATATGAACAGTGCGGAAAACGCCCGCAGGCAACTTGATGAAAAAGCAAACGAGTATATTGATCTATTGGAAAAAAGCCTCAATGCCCCCATGTGGGATGTTGAAATGCTTTATGTAAAAAATATTGGTTCTATCTTTTCAAAAAACGAACTGGTTGTATCACTTAAAATAAAGGATGCTTTCACTGGAAACAATTTCTTTGCCTATGAGATCGAAAACAGTGCCCCGGTGGTGACCAAGACAAGGAAACTGGTCTATAACAACAAGATGGTAGGCGAGGTCGAACTTTCCCTCACTTCACATTACTACAGGTCTGTAAACAAACGGATGCTGTTTTATTCCATCCTCGTGGTCCTTGCAATCATAACAACCCTGGGCATTGCAACAGGATTTCTCCTTAGAACTTTTTTACGAAATCCAGTAAACCAGCTCAACGAAATTGCCGAGGCGTACAGTATGGGCAACTATGCCCATGAATCAGAGCAAGGCGAGAGTGTTGAGTTCAAGCCCTTTATGAATGCACTCAACAAGATGAGCCAGAACGTTAAGCAGCACATGGATGAACTGAGGCAGGCGGAGGAAAATTACCGGGGGATATTTGAAAACTCTATTGAGGGCCTTTACCAGTCTCACGTCAATGGTACACTTTTGAATGCCAACCCTGCACTGGCAAAGATGATTGGATACGACTCAACACGGGAATTTATTGACTCCATAAGCAGCATCCCGACTCAATTGTATGCAGACCCTGAAAAACGTGAAGAGCTAATATCAATTGTTACTCAAGACGGATTTGCAGCAAACTTTGAGTGCAAATTATTAACCAGGAACGGATCTGAAATCTGGGTTTCAATTCACGCCAGGGGAGTCCATGACGATACAGGCAACTTATCCCTGCTTGAGGGACTTATAGAAAACATTACAGAAAAAAAGGCCACCAGGGATGCACTAAATAAATCCTATAGAATGCTTGAACAAAGGGTAACAGAACGAACTGCTGAACTTCAGTCAGCAAAGGAGCAGGCCGAGGCTGCAAACCTTGCAAAAAGCGAGTTCCTGGCAAACATGAGCCATGAAATCAGAACCCCCATGAACTCCATACTCGGTATGGCTGACCTTTTATGGGAGGCAAACCTTGCGCCTGAACTGATGAGTTATGTAAAAATATTCAGGAACGCCGGTGAAAATCTTCTCAACATAATTAACGATATTCTTGACCTTTCAAAGGTTGAAGCAGGACAGATCGTCCTTGAATCCGCGGATTTTGACCTTAGGGAAGTGCTGGAAAAAATCTGCGATATTTCTGCATTCAAGGCCCATGAAAAAGGTCTTGATTTTGTCTTCAGCATTGCTCCTGATGTCAACACCTCACTTATTGGTGATGCATTGCGCCTGCGACAGGTTATTGTCAACCTCGTGGGAAACGCTGTCAAGTTTACTAAAACCGGAGAAATAGTTTTAAATGTAGAGAATGCAACACCTGACAATATGGCAAGGGTTGGACGCGGCATTACTACATTGTCATTTTCGATCAAAGATACTGGCTGTGGGATTCCAGCAGACAAACTTGAATCTGTTTTTGATAATTTTTCTCAGGTGGATAGTTCCGTTGCCAGACAGTTTGGAGGAACAGGATTAGGCCTTGCGATCTCGAAAAAATTTGTGGAACTGATGGCAGGTGAAATAGGTGTGAAAAGCGAAGAAGGCGCAGGCAGTATTTTTACTTTCTCTGCGATTTTTAAATCCGGCAAATCCCAGCCCCCTTCCGCATTATTCGATATTGGAGACGGCACCGGGTCGGCAGTGTTGATAATAAGCAGGAGTAAAACATTCCGTTCTACCCTTAAAGAAGAAATTGAGGCCCTGGGAGCAGCAGCAGACACTGCACCTGATGGTGAACAGGGGCTTTTAATGATTCAGCATGTCAGCCCGCCATACAGGCTGGTGCTTATAGACAGTCTCCTGGCGGATATGGAGGAGCATGAACTGACGGCACGACTTGACGAAAACACCAAAAAAACCGTTGCCATGATCTACTCAACAGCCCAGGCAAGATCCGGCCCTGCAAAAGCCAGAACAGCAGGCATCTTTAAATACCTGATCAAGCCGATTAAAAGAGAGGGGCTTTCCACCCTGCTTTCTGACTATTTCGATAAAAAGGCCATGCCTGTGTTAGAAACCGACAAACCAGACACAGAGTTAAAACAAAAAACCGCTGACCGTCGAAACATTCTTCTGGTTGATGACAATGAAGACAACAGGGTGTTGATCCTTGCATATCTTGAAATGGCAAATCATCGAATCGATATTGGAACAAACGGTGAGGAGGCTATTGAAAGTTTTAAAACAAAAAAATATGACATTGTTCTCATGGATGTGCAGATGCCGGTCATGGACGGCCTTACAGCGACTAAAATAATCAGGGAATGGGAAGAGGAGCAGGGACAGGAAAAAACTCCCATAATAGCCCTGACGGCTCACGCACTCAAGGGTGACGAGGCAAAGAGCATTGAGGCTGGATGCGATGGACATGCAACAAAGCCGATAAAGAAAAAAAAGCTTATGGAATTGATCAAAAAATTTTCATAGCTATTGAAGCATACGTTATAAAATGATATTATGATTTTTTTGCCAATTTCAGAACCAGAGCACTGGGATAAATTTTTTTGCCTATTCCAGAACCAGATCACTGGGATAAATTTTATTGCTTATTTCAGAACCAGGTCACTGGTTTAAA